>CAJQMI010000017.1 GCA_905479395.1 uncultured Flavobacteriales bacterium | reverse complement strand
GTCAATGAATCCTACACATTCCATGCAACCGTCGGATGGTTTTTCGCGTTTCTTGGAAGCATCAGTATCCCCCACATCGTTGAATCCCATCACTTCATTCGCTCGTCTAAAAATCGGAACTGATTTCATCGGACATCTGTGTCAATTTGACTTGTTCGCATTTACACAGAAAACAATGAGTCTTGCACTCCTTGTGTTCTGCGTCCTGACTATTCCTCATCGCCTTTCTGCTCAATTGGATACCGAATTTTGGTTTGTAGCACCTGAGATTTGGGCTGGTCACGGTGACGCACCGATCCTGTTGCGTTTCTCGACCTTGGACGAAGCTGCAAACGTAACGGTCGATCAACCTGCAAACCCGGCTTTTCCCGTCCAGAATGTAGCCATCAATGCGAATGGTACAGCGACCCTGGATCTCACGACTTGGCTCGGAATCATTGAGAACAAACCAAGCAATCAAGTTTTGCAACGCGGTCTTCGGATTGTTTCAAGTGCCCCAATCACGGCGTACTACGAAGTCAACCATCCGCTAAACACAGACATCTTTACCCTGAAAGGAGCGGCTGCATTGGGAACGAGTTTTTACACTCCTTTTCAAAACAACCTCAGCAATTTTTATCCTCAGTCGAAAGCCGGAATCGACATTATTGCGACGGAGGACAATACTGAAGTCACTGTGGTGCCAACACAAAACCTCATCAACCATCCAGCAGGCATCGCTTTTAGCTTCATCTTAAATGAAGGTGAAACGTATGGCATGCGCGCAAGCTCAGCCAATGGGGCAGCGCATCCAGCAGGCACCCTCATCACATGTTCCAATCCAATCTCCGTCGTCGTGAGCGATGATTCCGTGGAATATGCCCCTTGTCAAGATATGATGGGGGATCAAATCATACCGACTGAGATTGCAGGAACTGAGCACATTGCAGTAAGAGGAAATCTAAACGGCCCTGACAAAGTCCACTTGCTCGCAACCGAGGACGGCACAACCTTGTCTGTCGATGGTATAGACATAACAGGTTTGATTTTAAATGCGGGTGAGTCCTACGGTTTGAACTTGACCGGCAACGCAAGTTTTTACGAAACGAGTGCGCCCGTAATTGCACTGCACGTTACTGGATTCGGATGCGAAGTCGGACAAGCCATTCTTCCGCCCATTGCCTGTACGGGGTCCAATGAAGTGGCATTCGTGCGGTCAACACCTGAATTTTTCGGTCTTAAGATTACCGTTAAAGCGGGAGGCGAAGGAGATTTCACCTTGAATGGGTCTGCAGTAAATGTAGGTGCAGGGGTGTTCGCCGATGTGCCTGGCACTGCCGGAGAATGGAAATACGCAAACATCACCGCAACTGGGTTCGTCCCCACAGGTTCTGCGTCACGCCTTGAAAATACCTCATCTAAATTTCATCTTGGCATCATCAATGGAGGAGCGACATCTGGAACGCGTTACGGTTATTTCAGTTCGTTTGGTCAATTTCAACATGAAACCTATGTGACCGATGACAACCTCTGCGAAGGCGAGATAGCAGAATTGTTTTGCAGCCCAATTCTTGGTGCCTCCTACGATTGGATCGGCCCAAATGGATTCTTTGATTCGGGCGATGTCATTGAATTTGGCCCAATCAGCCTGTCAGATACAGGGATGTACATCGTTTCTGGAGCAGTTGACGGGTGCCTGATTCTGCCCGACACATTGCAATTGAACATCAATGAACAACCCGATGCACCGAGCATGCTCGGTGTGCCTGATCTATGCGAAGGCGATGCTTGGGAATGGACAGCTTTGACTTCTGCAGATGAATGGACGTGGTCGAATGCTGCCGGTGACGTCATCTCCAACGATAGCACCGTGAATTGGACCAATGCGGAAATTGCTGACGCCGGGGCTTATGAGTTGGTCATCAGCACCAATGAATGCACCTCCGCTCCTACAACATTTGACATGGTCGTCAATGAAACCATCTCAGTCTCCTTCGATGAACCGACCGCTTCGGCATGCGAAGGCGTGGACTGGGTTTTAAGTCCAAATCAAATCGCAGCTGACGCAGATTGGACCTGGACGTTGCCTGATGGAACAGAGGTTGACTCAGAAAACCTCACTTTCTCCCCTATTCAACTTTCTGATGCGGGCATCTACATGCTCGGAGGTTCAAATGCCGGCTGTCCGATTAACACTGGAACTCTTGAACTTGAAGTCGCTCTGCCCGTAAACCTGACAATCGCGGCCCCTGACTTCATATGCGCTGCTGACGCACCTCTCAGCCTCACCACAAACGACTCATATCAGGGCAATTGGACAAGTTTAGATTGCCCATATTGCATTTCTGTCGATGGGATTTTTGACCCATCAGGAACAACATCAGCAGAGGTTGAAATCACCTACACATCTTTAGGGCCTTGCGCAACAACAGCCTCAACAGCGATTGAGGTCATTTCCACTCCTGATGCAAATTTTGAAGATTTCACAGCGTGCGAAGGGCAAGGTCAAGTTCAGATGACCTCCAATGAAACTGGAGGGATATGGACCACTAACTGCGGAGGATGCAGCGATGAAAACGGCTTATTTGATACCGGAAATGCGGGCGTTGGAACCTTCGACATCACCTATTCCATCGAAGGCATCTGCCCCTCTGCTTCTACCGGATCATTCACCGTAACCTCGAATGCGAGCAGCGATTTCACCGCACCTTCAACCCTGTGTGCGAACGCTCCTGTTGTTGATTTGACGCCAGAGGTGAACGGAGGTGAATGGTTCGCATCCTGCGGAAACTGCCTCGGAATCGAAGGCAACTTCAATGCAAGTGCAGCCGCTACCGGTCCGCAAGACATCACCTATTTCATCCCTGGTGTGTGCGGGTCCACTTCGACGCAGAGCATCATGATTGTCGCGTTGCCTAGCGCCGATTTTGAATATTCAACGGAAAGCGATTGTGCTCCGGCACAAGTCACTTGCATCGCACCTATCGATCCCGATGCGGTAGATTGCCAATGGTCCTACACAGGGAATGGTACTACCATCGACATGAACTGCTCAGAATCAACGTTTGAAATTTCTGATGGCGGATGCTTCGAATTAAGCTATTCGGTTAGCAACAGTTCTGGCTGCAGCAACACAACTCAAGCAACAGACTTGCTGTGCCTCAATTCAGCTCCAGAGGCCACGTTCCATACCGACCCACTCGCTCCGAGTCTTTTTGATGAATTCTTAACACTCACAGCTGCTGAATCCAATGCCGACTACTCTTACAATTGGGCTATCTCTGGGACCATGGAGTCAAATGGGGCCGAAATTGAAATCCCGCTGAGTTCAATTGGTGTTGATATTTTTGAAATTTGCTTGGAAGTAGCGGATGAATTGAATTGTGCGGCCAACCACTGCCAGACCATTGCTTTGGAGGAAGGCATCACCGCCTATGCACCCAATGCTTTTACACCTGATCAAGATGGCAGAAACGACGCATGGAGCATGGTTTGCAGCGATGCCGTGAAAGCCTTTGAACTGCACATCTTCGATCGCTGGGGCAAACTCGTTTTTGAAACCACTGACAAGGAAGACGTTTGGATTGGAGATGTCGCCGGCGGAACGCACTTCGCAGCAAACGGAATCTACTTCTACCGCGCTGTGCTCAGGGGCGAAAATTATGAAGTCCGCAGCCTGGAGGGTTCAATTGCGTTGATTCGATAATTCTTACATTCGAATCATGAAAGGAATCTCAAAGCGAGTCCATGTTTCTGTGTGTCTTTTGGTCATTGCATTGGGGGCAACCTATCAAGCCTTTGACCGCCCATCTCAAGGCAATGAATTTCCGTCGGAAATCCACAAAAAAATTCGCCCTGCATTGGCCGATGCTTGGAAGTGGTCCTATCCAGATGCTGTTTGGAATGCCGATGAAGCGAGAAGGAAGTGGAACATCATGTATCGCTGGCTTCATGACAATGGCTCCGGTGCAGTTGATCGTCAAATTGAAGGGGAGTGGCGCATGGAGGGCCCTACCAACATTGGAGGACGATTTAATTTCATACGGCAGCATCCCAACGAACCTTTTCAGTTCTTTGCAGGAAGCAGCACCGGCGGCTTGTGGATGACTCCTGGCGATGGTGAATGGATTTGCCTCACTGAAGACTTGCCTGTGATGTCAAACGGTGATTTGGTTTTTCATCCGGACAATCCTGACCGCATGTTTTTGGCCAGTGGAGATCCTCAGATCAGCAGTTTTCCTCGAATCGGGGCAGGAGTTTTTCGATCCATGGATGGAGGTGCATCCTGGGAACTTGCCGGTCTCGACTCCATGGGAATCATCAGCAAATTGCTTTACATCGGCGGAGATGCCCCTGCTCTTCTGGCCGGAGCTATGGGAAATCCAGCTATTCCTGGTCCGAATCGTGGACTCTTCCGAAGCATCAACAACGGCTTAGATTGGGATCAAGTTCTACTCCCCAGCGATTCGGCAGGAATCACAGACCTCATAGCAGATCCAAACACTGGTGATCTTTATGCAAGCGCTTGGCAACGAACACGGACCTCCACGGAAAGCATTGTTTGGGGCCAACACTCTCGCATCTGGAAATCCTCCGACAATGGGGAAAATTGGGAAGTCTTGGACAATCCATGGGGCGCCGAATCACGGGGACGGATCGGATTTTCAGCTTCCTTTTCTGGCATCTACGCACTGGTGGTGGGTCAGGATAGTCAACTGGATAACATCTACCGGACACAGGACGGAGGCATCTCCTGGGATGCAGTCATTCCGGAGCTCAATGTCCCCGAAAATGCTCTCGGCGGATTTGGTTGGTATTTTTCTAAAATCCGCATCAACCCGTTCAACGATCAAGACATTACCATTTTGGGGGTCAACCTCTGGAATTCCATGGATGGCGGAACAAACTGGAGTTTGATGGGGCCAGAATGGTGGACCTATGAAGTGCATGCTGACAAACACGATCTGCAATGGATAGGACCTCAAACCTGCGTTTTGGCCACAGACGGAGGGTTGTACCGCACAGATGATCACGGTGCCTCCTGGAGCGACATCGAAGATATACCTGTCTCGCAATTTTACCGTGTCACCTGGAACCCTCACAATCCTGGGATTTATACCGCCGGAGCTCAAGATAATGGGACCACAACGGGCTCCAACTTAGCTCCAAACGAGTGGACGCGTGATCTTGGTGGCGATGGTTTCACCTCGGTCTATCATCCTGAGAATTCCATGCTGCGCTACGCTGGCTACCAATGGGGCAATTGGAGATACAGCATGACAAGTTCGGAACAAGAGCCCATATGGAACGATTTCCTGAGTGGCATTGACCCCGATGACCGTGTGTGGTGGGATGCTCCTCTCGCATATCACCCTTCGAATCCCGACATGATGCTTACAGGAACACAGCGGGTCTATCGAATGACCAACGCTCCCGAAAGTTTCTGGGAAGCCATCAGTCCTGATCTCACAGAAAACACTTCGCCCGGCTTGTCCTACCGATGTGTGAGCGCTGTCGCTGGCTCTCATTTTGACTCAAACCTAATGGCTGCTGGCACCAGCGATGGACACGTGTGGATCACACAAGACGGAGGAGTCAATTGGGAACCGATGGAAACTGGGCTACCCGGACAATTTGTGACGGATGTTGAATTTGATCCCTTTCACTCAGACTCGATGTTTTGCACTGTGAGCGGATACCGAAATGCGGATTATGAACCCTATGTATTCCGGGCTGCCATCGGACAAGCTTGGAATTCCATTCAAGGGAATCTGCCCTCGCACCCCGTCAATCAAATCCTTCCGCTCAATGACAGCATTTGGGCCATTGCGACTGATGTGGGAGTTTTTGCAAGTTCTAGTCGGGGACAAACCTGGGAAGCAGTGGGCACATTGCCCGTGATTCCAGTTTATGATCTGACCTCAGACACAATGGCCAATCGACTCGTGGCAGCAACCTTTGCCCGAAGCATATTGAGTTTTCCCTTGGATTCAATTTTGCCAGAACCTCCCATAGTTCAGCCAAACGATGTGGCCGATGTGCCATCCAAAAAGGCCCTTTCGGCTTTTCCAAATCCTTTTGAAAGTGAATTGACTATCTCAATGCTATCGGGGACAAACACCGCAACAATCCACGATGTTTCTGGAAGAGTGGTCTATGACTCAAGAGCAAGTGCATCAGGAAACCTGAATGAACGAATCACTCTTTCTACAGGCAGCTGGGCCCCGGGCAGTTATGTCCTGACGGTCACAGGTGCTGGTTTCGAGGTTCAGCAATTAAAAATCTTGAAGCGGTCGTAAGCCAAACACAAATAGGCCTCCTTCTTATTTTACCCAGAACTTCTGTGAGCCCGCGATGCCTGTCATTCGCAGGATGTACAAGCCGGATGCAAGTCCTGTTGTCGGCAATGAAAACCAATCACTGTTTCCAACCCCATCAGTGACTTGGCGTCCGTTGGCATCAAAAATTTGGTAACTCCACAAAGCACCTGCACCTCGGGCCTGAAGCCATTGAACTTGCAAAGGCTGGCCCGAAGCCAATAGAGAAGGAAATGCCCTCCACAGCCCATCTGAATCCAATAACCATTCCTTCACTCCAACGGCTTCATAATCGTAAGCTCCGCACAGTGGTTCATATTCGTCGCAGATCCAACTCGAAAGAGCGCCTGAAACGGTTCCCAATGTCTGGTAGTATGCATCCGGATCGCTGACGTGTGCGGCATGCCCTGCCCCCTCGAGCGTTGTGAAGCATGATTCAACGCCCAGACTCTCGGCAGCCTCATGTATGGTCTGACTGCCATCCACTTCCGTAATCGGAACACCACTTAGCAAAATCATCCCTGACCCATAAGGCACCGTCCCGTCATTGTCGCCATGGACAGACACCAAGGGCATGCCATCCTCCGACATGAAATCCACCGTTTTGATGGCGCCAGCGATGTTTACAACTCCGGCTATTTCGCTGCTATATCCAGGATTTCCTGATTCCCCCTCCAGTCCACCGCCCATGCCCGGTACCGATTGGTCCACTTGAGAGGGGATTTCTGAATCCAAGTCGATGTAATCCATGTGCAATCCAATGAATGCACCGGCAGAAATACCTCCGACATAAATGCGGTCAGGATCAATTCCCCACGGATTCCCATCCTCTTCAGCTGTTTTGCGAAAAAAACGAACAGCAGCCTTACCATCGTGATATGCACGCCATACAGAGCGCACGAGCGCATTTGAAATATCCAGAAAATTATCCACTCCCAATCGATATGAAATGGAACCAACAACATATCCCATTCTCGCCAAATCCTGAGACAAAGCAAGAACATCCGGGCCATCATTGTCTCCACCTATGAAGAATCCGCCATGGCCAAGCAATATGAGAGGGCGCAGTGTATTGTCATCACCTGAAGGCTCGTAAATATCAACCACGAGGGATTGACTTAGTCCTGTTGTGTTAATGGCATTGCCGTATTCGACATCATAGCTCACGTCAAAACTTTCAAAAGCTGATGTGTATCTGTAACGTGATGCGTCGCAATCAGATTGGGCGGAGATATGCACGGTCAAAAAAGACAGGGAAAGCGCGCAAAGACAACTCAGGATATGATTCATATTAATCAGCTTTGATGAATAATTATTACACAAATAAAATCATATTTGTTCCAAAAAAAAAACAATGTGCAATTTCAAATACCTGATCGCCAATTTATTATGTCTCATCCTCTGGGCTTTTAGCAGTTGCAGCAGTGCTCCAACCACCTCAGGCCACGCCGTTTTTCCCTTGCGAATTGAAGCTATGAAATCGTTCAATCTTGCATTTCGAGCAGGAGAGAACACGGATTCGTTGTTCGCAATAGATGGCTGGGAGCGCGCTGATGCTGGAAGACTTGTAACGAAGAAATTTCCGGTTCCGACATTCCTTACACCGCCAACGATCAGCATCAGTCTTGCCCTGCAATCGGCCGGAGATCCTTGGGACAAATCCGGAGCTGTTGTTCTACTGCCTGAAAAATGGTCTTCCAACATTGCCCGAGATTCCACTGCATCACCAGGCATTCTAGAAGACACAGCCACTGGATTCACACCAGCTTTAGAAATTCTGCGTTTCATCACCCCATTTGGGGTGGGACATTTCAGCACGAGCGAACGATCCGATGAATACCGTCCAGTATACATTCCCGCATGGGAAGAGGATATCACTTGGCAAAATGATATTTCACATCTCTGGTCTGCCATGCGCGACTCCATTACCATCGGTGTATACATCGACACCTGGAGCAAGGAAGGATTTGAACTCGACCTTGCAATTGAATTCAAAGAAAATGCGATGCAAATACCTGCAGCAACCCAATATGCGCATCGGTCGTTGCTGAACACCACCAAGTTTCATCCCAACCAAAACTCTTTTGATGGTTTTTCAAAAGCGCCCCTAATGATAGAATTTGAACTTCCAGCATTCGCGCGCAATGCAACGCTCAATTACATCGCCACTGGTCACGGGGGGCATTCAACCGGCGATGAATTTGTGCGCTGTGAGCATATCATCTCATTGGACGATGACACGGTGGCTCAATTCACGCCATGGCGTGATGATTGCGCCAGTTTCCGGAGATTCAATCCCTCTTCTGGCGTTTGGACTGAGCGCACATACTGGCGCGGTGATAGCATCGACGAAAGAATCGCATCCTCAGACTATTCGCGCTCTGGATGGTGTCCGGGGAGTGATGTTCCCGCAATGGAATTGCAACTGGGCGACCTTGAAGCAGGTCCTCATCAATTCACCATTGACCTTCCGAGTGCTCAGCCCTACACGGACGCTGAGATGAATTTCTGGAACATAGCTGCTTACCTGACATGGCAACTGCCTGAAGAGCTCTAAATCATTGCTTTATTTCCTTTTCTGAACGACCTTTGCCGCCGCTCTGAGCGCCGGTCAACTTGACAGGCAAGCACGAAAATGCAACGTGATACTTACAAGGAGTGCAACCTGATTGAACATGGCAAAAATCATATACACACGGACCGATGAAGCGCCAGCGTTGGCGACGCATTCGTTTCTCCCTATCGTGCAAGCCTTTGCAGCTAAAGCCCACGTAGAATTGGAAACCCGAGACATCAGCCTCTCTGGCCGAATCTTAGCTGCTTTCAACGATCTACTCCCATCTGAGCAACGTGTCACTGATGCCTTGAAAGAACTGGGTGAATTGGCGAAGCGTCCAGAGGCCAATATCATCAAACTGCCCAACATCAGCGCTTCTGTTCCGCAGTTGAAAGCGGCTATTACTGAGCTTCAAACACTGGGATTCGCCTTGCCTGATTATCCCGAAGAGCCAACGAATGAGACAGAAAAGGATGCCAAATCGCGCTACGATGGTGTGAAAGGATCCGCTGTTAATCCCGTTTTGCGTGAAGGAAATAGCGATCGACGCGCTCCCAAAGCAGTGAAAGCATACGCTCGCAAACATCCGCACAGCATGGGTGCTTGGTCCTCCGACTCCAAATCGCACGTGGCTCACATGTCAGCAGGTGATTTCTATGGCTCGGAAAAGAGTGTGACAATGTCGGACGCAACCGAAGTGAAAATCATATTCAAAGGAGCGGACGGAGAAGAGCAAATCCTCAAGTCATACTTCCCCCTCCAAGCAGGCGAAATCATTGATGCCGCGACCATGAGCAAAGCGGGATTGCGCGATTTTGCGATGGAACAAATGGAAGATGCAAAGGCCAAAGGAGTCCTGTTTTCATTGCACTTGAAAGCCACCATGATGAAGGTGTCAGATCCCATTCTGTTCGGAGCCTTCGTGGAAGTCTTTTTTGCTCCAGTTTTTGAGAACCATGGAAAAGAGTTATCAGACCTTGGAGCCGATACACGAAACGGATGGGGCGATGTTTTGGACAAAATCAACGCCTTGCCAGCCGATCGTCAAGCCGCTATCAACGAGGCCATTGAAGCAACATACAAAGAGCGTCCAAACTTGGCCATGGTAAATTCCGACAAAGGAATCACCAACCTGCATGTGCCATCCGACGTGATCATCGATGCATCAATGCCCGCGATGATTCGGAATTCCGGACGCATGTGGGACAAAAATGGAGAACCCCAAGACACGAAGGCGGTCATACCAGATCGTTCTTATGCAGGGGTTTACCAAGCCACGATTGATTTTTGCAAAGCCAACGGAGCTTTGGACCCACGAACCATGGGAAGTGTATCCAACATTGGCCTAATGGCTCAAAAAGCCGAGGAATACGGATCTCATGACAAGACTTTTGAATTCCCAGGCGATGGGATGATTCAAGTGGTTGCCAAAGACGGAGCCGTTTTATTGGAGCATGCAGGACAATCTGACGATATTTTTCGGATGTGCCAAGTCAAAGATGCTCCCATCCGCGATTGGGTAGGTCTTGGCGTAAAACGTGCACGAGCCACAGGAAATCCAGCGATTTTCTGGTTGGACCGCGAACGTTCACACGATGCGCAATTGATCGAAAAGGTTCAGACCTACCTCCGCGATTACGACACTGATGGTCTAAACATCGAAATCCTATCGCCAGTCGAAGCAACGCATTATTCACTGCAGCGCATCGTCAAGGGCGAAGACACTATTTCTGTTACAGGCAATGTTCTTCGAGACTACCTAACCGATCTCTTCCCAATCCTTGAAGTGGGAACCTCAGCCAAAATGCTCTCCATTGTGCCGCTTATGAATGGAGGTGGATTGTTTGAAACAGGTGCTGGCGGATCAGCGCCCAAACACGTGCAGCAGCTGCAGGATGAGAATTACCTGCGCTGGGATAGCCTCGGAGAATTCTTGGCTCTAGCCGTTTCACTCGAGCATTATGCTGAGCATACAGGAAATGAGCAAGCCCGAATCATGGGCCGTTGCCTTGACGACGCCACAACGCGTTTCTTGGACGAAGACAAAAGCCCTACACGCCGGCTAGGTGGCATCGACAATCGTGGATCGCACTTCTACCTCGCTTTGTATTGGGCCGAGGCGCTGGCAGCGCAATCCGAAGACCACAAACTTCAACTAGAGTTTGCATCCATGGCCTCTGCGCTTAAAACTGCAGAATCCAAGATCATTGAAGAATTGATCGCGGTGCAAGGGTCTGCTGCAGACATTGGTGCTTACTATCGTCCTGACACAAAAAAAGCTGAGCAGATCATGCGTCCATCCGCAACGCTCAATCAAATCTTAGTCGATTAAAAGAACCGCTCAAACTCAGAAGATTGAGCATTAAAAAAGGGATGACCGGTTTGGTCATCCCTTTTTTTGCCATCATGATTCAAGTCACTGGTAGACCCGAACGTAATCGACGGCCATAAAAACAGGAAACTCGGAAGATTCATCTGGGTTCCCCGGCCAATTGCCACCGACTGCAACATTCAATATGAAGAAGAACGGATTGTTGAATGGATAAGGTTGGCCTTGCATCATTGAGGGCGCAATCGTGAAGTAAACCTCATCATCCATGAAATATTTAATCTCATCCTCCATCCATTCAACGGAAAAGACATGGAATTCCTCGTCGAAGTGGTCGGGATAAATCGAAACCGATGACCCCTGATGGGTCCAACTCGGCCAATCTGCACCCCAATGTGCTGTTCCATGAACAGTGCCCGGCAAATGTCCCAACAATTCCATGACATCGATCTCACCGCACGCAGGCCAACCCATGTCCGGATAGTTCGCGCCCAACATCCAAATCGCTGGCCAGACACCTTGCCCTTTGGGCAACATGGCACGCACATCGATTCGACCATATTGAAACTCTTTCAATCCGAGGCTTTTCAAACGTGCGGAGGTATAAGCATTCTCACCAACCTTCTCAGCTACAATGAACAATTTCCCGTCACCAACAAAGCTATTGTTTGAACTGTTGGTGTATGACTGGAGCTCGTTGTTCCCCCACCCTCCGTTACCGGAACCTAAATCATACGTCCAATTCTCAGGGTCAATGGCTTCGCCTTCAAATTCATCAGCCCATGTCAGAGACATGCCTTCGTATGAGGAAGACGCTTCATAGCCTTCATCAGAAATGAAAATGTTGCTATCATCATTGCGCAACCCAACATTCACGCTGGGTTGTCCCACCTCGATGTAACCGTTGACCGGATTTTTCAACTCCACTTGAAACGACTCATCGGGTTCGAGGTAATCGTCGGTCACAATCGGAATGGAGATGGTCTTGGATGTTTCACCTGGGGCGAAAACCAGTGATCCAGACATTGGCATAAAATCCTCACCCGCAGTGGCCGAGCCTTCTATGGTCATGTATTCCACTGAAACCTCTCGCGAATTCACCGGACTGAGTTTGACTTCCACGGTCACAGAGGTCAATAAAGCTGTTTCGAAGACTGTGACGTCATTTGCCCAACTGATTTCAGAGTTCACCTCTGGTTGTGGCTCATTGCAAGCCTCACACGAACTCAACAACACAATTCCTGCAATGCTGAGGTATCCCAAAAACTTGTTCATCTTTCCTCGTACTAAATTTAATCTGCCTCAAACACAATGGTAAACCAGCCTTCTCCCTGGACGCAGTCACCACCTTGAATGGGTCCATGCAGCACCAATCGGCTTTCGGTCAGTTCTACGATGTCGTAATAGGGACCAGAATCCCAAACCCCCATGAAACCGCACAAGGCCTCATCAAATGCATCAAGACTGATCTGGTCTTCTCCAGAGGTACCCGCACCTTCACTAAGCGAATAAGTCGTTGGTGGAATCTCTAGAATTGTCTCCACGTATCCATCAAAAGGATTCATGGTACTGCCATTGTTGTTATACAGATATGCTCCGTCTTCGGTGAATTGATAGCGGTCATCCACTTGCCATTCGGTGTGCCCGTCTGCAGGAGAAGTATACCACTCAGTTGAATACGGAGCAGGACCTACTGAAATTGCACCAGACTCATTGGACAGTTTCCATGAGCGTTGGTTGTCGCAACCAGTGAGCAATGCTTTTGTTCCCTCACACGGCAACTCCAACGTTTGATCGATCATCACTGTCGCTGTTGCAGTGCCCATTCCTCCGGCAGTGTGGACAGCGTAAGACAACATGTACTCTCCTTCGACCGGGTAATAAGTGGTATCAGAAGATTGGTCTGAGGTTTGGCCGTTGCCAAAATCCCAAAGCTGCAAAAATGAACCTTCAACGGGCTCAGCACTCACAAACACACGATTCGAATCCGTTCCAACCACTTGACCCGTTGAGTCAACCGCATCGATAAATTCCCACGAAATAATCGCACTAGGAGCACCTGGGAGATCGATGCCCTCTTCCTCAAACGGCTTGCACCCCTGGATGGCCAGAAGAAGGACAAAAGTGCCCATGAGGGCTATGTTGATTGACGTTTTCATATCAGTAACCATTGTTTTGGGTGATGTTGCCACCAGACAACGTGATCTCGACTTCTGGTATTGGAAATACCTCATTCACTCCAGCGGAAAAGCCTGCATCTGCTAAAACAGAAGATGCGCGTCCTTGTCGGACGAGGTCAAAAAAGCGGTGACCCTCCAAGCCTAATTCTACACGACGTTCATGATAGATGGCCTCCAACAAATCCAAACCAGTCATATTCGCTGGGATTGGCTGAAGCGATACGCGGCTGCGGACCTCATTTGTGAACAAGCGAGCAGCTCCTTCATTGCCGAGATGGTATTGCGCCTCCGCGTGGAACAACAAAACATCAGCGTAACGAATGATGCGGTCATTGGAATAGCCATTGGGATTGGGATCTCCAAAAGGTGCTTCGTCTGAAGCATTGATGAAAAACTTCTTGGTGTAGTATTCATGTGGCATGCCCGTGGCTTCCAATGTAAACTCGCCTCGATCGCCCATTTGATCTCCAACCTGGAACACTGAAGCTGCCAAACGAGGATCACCTGATTCAAATTCATCCACAAAATTTTGCTCCGGGATGTTGAAACCATACCCTCCGAATTGGCCCCGCGCTCGGGTGAAGACATTCGTGAAAGTCCCTTCCAATTGATTGCCCCAGTTGCCTCCAGATGCGTTCATGTATTGAACCTCCCAAATAGAACCAGATCCATTTTCTCCAGCTTCTGTGAAGATCTTGCTGTAATCTGGTTCTAGAAAATATTCTCCTGACGATACGACCTCATAGGTCAAATCTCGGCAAGGAGCCCATTCAGATTGGTAAGCATGAACCTTGGCCAGCAACGAGGTTGCCGCGCCCCAAGTAGCTCTACCAATTTCAGAAACCGACATAGCACTGCGCTTCGGAAGCGCCTGACGAGCAAGTTCCAAATCCGTTTCGATCTGTGCCCAAACTTCTGTTGAAGGTGTGCGCGTTTGCTGGTATTCACTTGGTGCCAAATTGGTCAAAATCAATGGTACATCACCAAACATCGTTACCAAGTTAAAATACCAGTAGGCCCGAATGAAAGCAGCTTCCCCAACAAAGCGGTTCTTATCCGTTTCATCCATCTCTACATCGGGAATTCGATCTATCGCGAGGTTGCAATAGGCAATTCCACGGTACGCAACTTGCCACTCCGCGAGCATCAATTTGCTTGAGGCCAGTCCTTGAAAATTTTCGAACAAGAACAATTCCGGCTCATCTCCGTCTCCTGACCCTCCCTTGTGCGAATCGTCCGAAACGATGTCTCCAAAGTACCAGCGAAAGTGCGGTGCCAATTGGCTACTGCCCTGAATGTTGGTGACTTCTTGCTGAAGATTGTTGTAGCAAGCAATGGTCGCTGACTCAGCGTCAGCTGCATTCAAGAAAAAGTTTGCTTCCGTCGATCCAACCAATGGCTTCACGTCCAAAAACTCGGATTTGCAAGCCACTAGAGAGACGGCAAATAAACCAATGATTAATGTTGTTTTCTGACTCATAATTTCTTGGATTAGAAGTTTACATTGATGCCGGCCATAAAGGTTCTAGCAGATGGATAGAAACCACGATCGATGCCTATTTCCAACGTTCCACGCGAACCAATCTCTGGATCCAATCCCGAGTAGCTGGTAAACGTGAAAAGATTCGATGCGGCAACATAAATACGACACTTTCCAATGCTCAAGCGTTGCATCACGCTTTCAGGCAACGTGTAGCCCAATTGAACATTTTTGATTCGCATAAACGATCCATCTTCCACAAAACGATCCGAAATCCGGTTGTTCTGATTGGGATCCGAATGGGAAATTCGAGGATAAACGTTGGTAGTCCCCTCTCCTGTCCAACGCTCCAACGCTGAAACGGGTAAGTTCGTCGTATTCAAGTCGTAGCGAAAAACACCATTCAGAAGATCGTTTCCATGCGAACCTTGGAGAAACACGGAGAAATCAAACGACTTGTAGCTGGCGTCAAAGTTGAATCCGTAGGTGAAGTCAGGATGTGGGTTGCCAATCATGACTTTGTCTGCACCATCGACAGTGCCATCATCGTTTTGGTCCACAAAAATAACATCCCCCGCTTGGGCATCTGGCAGCGCTGTATTTGCGGCAGCTTCTTCATCCGTTTGGAAAATACCTGCTGTTTCGTAACCATAGAAGTAAGCAATTGGTTGTCCAATTTCAGTGTAGGAAACCAAATCCCCGATGCCGAATACAGAACCCGTTGAGATCGGCTGACCGCCCTCACCCAATCCTGTGACTTCATTTCGAATGAAACTGATGTTTCCACCGACTGAATACTCCACAAGACCGATTTGATTGCGGTGATTGACCATAAACTCAACACCCGAATTCCTCGCTGAAGCCACATTGGTCGCTGAAGGCAAGTAGCCGACAACACCCGGCAGTGGCACAACAGCCAACATGTCGTTGGTGCTCTTCACAAAGTAGTCGAAGACGAAATTCAATTTGCCTTTGTACAGATCCGCGTCAATTCCAACGTTGGTTTGCTCCACAGTCTCCCACTTCAAATCAGGGTTGGATGTATTGATCGGTCCGGCACCATTGACCTGAACCTGATCACTGCCAAAGGTGTAATTCAATCCGTTGTAGACAAGGCTTGTGTAATCGTAATTGCCAATGCCATCAGCATTGCCATTCTGTCCCCAGCTTCCGCGGAGCTTGAGGAAATCAATCCAGTCTTTTTCAGCTACCCATGGAAGTTCTGTCATGTTCCACGCTGCAGAAAACGACGGGAAGATTCCATAACGGTTGTTGACTCCGAAGCGAGACGAGCCATCCCGACGAATGGTCCCCGCCAAAGAAATGGCATCTCCTAATCCGTAGTCCACTCGCATGAATTGTCCAACAAAAGCCGATTCTGAAATACCGCCATTCGCAGAAGGCGCTTGTTCTGCAGCATTCAAGCTATTGTTTAGATATGCATACTCAACATCATTTGTTGCGAGGCTGTCACGCGATGCATAAAAGCTGGTGCTTCGATTGCTCAAGGAGGAATAGCCTGCAACAATTTTTAAATCATCACCATTGGACAATTCTTTGTCGTATGTCACAATGTTTTCCCATTGCCAATTGCTCCACTTATTTTCCCCTAAGACCAAAGAGTTGACTGGACGGAATTCGTAAGCCGGTCGGTCGGGGTCGTTCGGTCCGATGCCCAGGTCGTACGTAGGGTTGAATATCCTCTGAGAACCTAGAGACAAGTCAACCGACATGGTGGAACGAAAAGTCAGATTCGATAAAATGTCGAATTCTGCAAAAGACGACCCCACAAAACGGTTGGTCGTCCAAAAGTCGTTGTTCAATGCGATCTGATTCGCCGGGTTGGCGATGTCAGAATCGATAAAATTCGAATATGCAAAAGTCCCGTCCTCTCGCGTCGCTTGAGTGATGGGGTCCATATTGAGTGCACGCCCAACAGGCGTTGCAAACTCGTTGTTTTCTGCAAGGGCAGAACGATTGAGATGCGTGAAATTGACATTCTGTCCCAATCGGAATCGTTCACCGCCGTCTTGCCGTGTATTGACGCGGAATGTGTACCGTTCAAAATTGCCTTTGTCACCGCCCACAATTCCATCTTGCGTGAAATAGCTTCCACCAATTGCAGTTGATGACGTTTCTGTGCCTTTGGTAAAGCTGAACGAATGGTTCATCATTGTCGCACGTTCAAACACCTCGTCTTGCCAATCAAAACCTTCACCAAGTGATGATGGATCGGCAAGAGCAGCAAGTGGGGTAAGACCAGCTGCTGAACGACTTTCATTCATGAGAATGGCATACTCTTCAGCATTCAGCAAAGCCATGTATTTCCATGGTTCTTGAACACCGAAGTAACTCTCGTATGTAATTTGTGGTTTCTGGTTCTTGGATCCCGCTTTGGTCGTAATCAAAACGACTCCGTTCCCGCCACGTGCTCCATAAATTGCAGCAGAAGCGGCATCCTTAAGAATGGAAATAGACGCAATGTCCGCAGGGTTCAAATAGTCGATTCCACCACTGGGAATCCCGTCAATGACATAGAGTGGCTCTGAATTGTTCAATGAACCTGTTCCCCGAATCCGAATGGACTGGGTTGAACCAGGCTGACCCGAGTTTTGAGTGACTTGAACACCTGCCGCACGACCTTGGAGTGCTTGCTCCGTTCTGAGCACGGGCATTGAGGTGATCTCCTTCGAGTCGATGGTGCCTACTGCACCTGAAATTTTGCTTCGCTTCTGGTTACCATAACCCACGACAATGACCTCCTCTAAACCTGCAACGTCTGCTACCAACTGAACATTGATTTCAGTTATTGCAGCAACCGCAGAAGTCTGTTGTGTATAGCCAATGAAGGAGAACACGAGTTCTGCATCTTCACCACCAACATTCAAAGTATACCGACCATCTAGATCGGTAAACGTTGCGTTTTGAGACCCTTTCTCAACAACCGTCACACCTGGTAACGCCTGGCCATCCTCAGCTGCAGTCACCATTCCGGTAACCGCCTTTCCCTGGGAAAAGGCGGTTACCATCACGGCTGTGACAAAGCTGAATGCTAAAAGCAATTTTTTCATTCAAACTATATTTTCACGAAGAAGAAGTCCTCCTCTATTCTTAATTGACCTTCAACAATCTTTGAGTCAATCCAAATCCTTCTGTCTGAACTTGAACAAAGTATACTCCTGTGGCCTGCGCAGAAATGTCCAAAGTGTAGACATTCTCAGTTGCAGGTACCTGGAATGCATCAACAAGAGCACCGGTGAAAGAAACAACCTTTACTTGCTTTACAGACTGCGCACCTGCGAATCGCATTTCAACGTTTCCTGTTGTTACAGACGGAATCAATTGAAAGTCAAAACCAGCCATCTCTGCGATGCCATTTGCACCATCACATGCTGCACAAGCATTGTAGCAGTATACGTCAGTTGCTTGAGTCGCCTCAGAACCAACTGTCAAAAGGCGGTTGGTGAAAGCTCCAGAGGTAATGGTGCACTCTGTGAAGTTTTCAGCATCGAAAACTTCATTCACACCTTCTCCAT
>CAJQMI010000016.1 GCA_905479395.1 uncultured Flavobacteriales bacterium | reverse complement strand
ATGTTGCGGTGACTCCCAACCAGAAGAGGCATGCACACGCCGATACCAGTACTTTGCCCATGCACCATCCTCCGGTCTAGGCCCTGGATTCCAACTCAGCATTTCTTGCTCGAAAGGCACCTTCAAAAATGTGCAGATCCTGCGCAAGTTGGTTTCGGGATTCACAACCAAATCATCGGAATCTACCACCAAGTATGGCCAGCTGTTTTCACAGCATTTCTGCAGCCATTCCCATTGGTGGTTGTAGCATAGATCCATTGCGGTAGGCTGATCGACATGAGCGCGAAAAGAACGAATCACTTTTCGAGGATCGCGGATCAAAAAAACATGCTGGTGCTCCTGAAAGGAAATGCTGTTGGCTCCTTCCAAATGATTGGCCATATGCTTGAGAAAGAGGTGACTTCCACAGCTATTCCATGCATGCACAATGGACTCAAAGTCCGCATTCATCGTTTGCAGCACCTCTTCTCTCGAAGGGCGATCTGCCCCTGTCAGCTTTAGAAAATGTGCAAACAATGGCTCGTCTACCACCCTGAAGTCTGAACGCTGCGCAAAGCTGTACATCAGTGCAGTGCTGCAATTGCGTGGACCAGACCACAAGGAAACTTTCATCTCTTTATCGAAGTACCGAAACGTTGCCGTTGATGATTCGAGGAGACAATTCGTGAACAGACTGCACTTCCAACATAAACATGTACAGACCATCTCTCACAAAATGACCACCGGACTGGTGTTCTCCAATCCAAGGCTCCTCCGGGTCAAACGATTCGAAAACTACCTCTCCCCAGCGATTCATCACCATCAAATGGTAAGACTCTGTTTTGAATGCGTTTCCTACTGGCAAAAAAGCATCATTCAAGCCATCGTTGTTCGGGCTAAATGCATTCGGCACATACATCGCAAAATCAACAGGTCGGAAGTAAGCCACAATCTCTTCATAGTCTTCGACCGCTAGCGTAATGCTTGGAGCCTTTGCTCCAGGGTTTGGAATGGTGTTTGCAATCTCCCATCGGTCAAACTCCCAGAATTCAACGGGCGATGCTTCTGCATTCAACAGTCCATCCAATTCCAAACCGCCGGTCCATTGATTCGTAACAATGACTTCGCCCCCTTCCAATCTTACAGACCCTTTTAGAGCAGGCTCAACACGCACGCTTAAATCAATGTGCTCAATGACATCAAAATTTGCCGTTACCGTAGCGGCTTGGGTGATTGAAATCCCTCCATCTGCAGCGAGATCCGAGGGGCTGACAGCTGTTCCTGTCGTTGTCCAGCCTGTGAATATGTGCCATTCATCTAAGCCCACCGCTTCGACGGTGTGCGCTCCATACTCCAAAGTCTCAGTCGTTGGATAACCACTCAGAATCACTCCGTCCACAATGATGTCACCTGCTCCCGCAGGATTCACATCAAACACAACTTCCTGGGGATCTGCATTTGCTGCGAAATAAGCGATAATCGTGGCATCACCGTTGAGCGTGAAGTTCAAATTCGGGTTTGTTGGATTTGTCAACGGCACGTCACCGTCCAATACGTCCCAAAACAAGAACAGTTCACCATATTCTTCTTGCGCTTCAAGCGCCATGGGCACGCCTGCAAAGTAAGTGGCATCAAGTGGCATGTCGTAAGGACCAATGTCCACAGAATTCACTTCAATCTGTCCCAAACCGTCTATGATAATCGTCAATGTGACTGCCTCTACATCATAGCAGTCTTCAATCCCGCCAATCAAGGTTTCAGCGCACCGCTCATCAATGAAGTCATGAATTTCTTGAACATTTTCTTGCCAAGCATTGTAGTTGCCCTCCCAACGCTCAATTTGCCGAGGCATCTCCGGATCGATGACGTTGATCATGCTATCCAAAACAGCATGCATGTTGTCGCAACTGAAGTGGGTATTGCTCAAATCAGCCCAACGGTTGATGTAAGTGGCCCAAAATTCTTCGTTCTCGAGGAGTGCGTTGAACATCGGGATATGTCCTTGACCACCGGGATTGTTGAGCGATTCAGGGTTGCACGGATCTGCATCCGGTCCTTGAGAAGGAATGCCTGTATAATTGGCCCCGTGACCAAATGTGTTGTCCATATCCCAAAGGGCATAACGCCACTTCTTACCAGAGCCATCCGGGTGGCGGCCGCGCCACCAAGCAGTGTTCCAATTCAGCCAGTCTGCGCAGACAACAAAGGAATTCAGTAGAACATAATCAATCATGCTCATTGTGTTGAACACGCTTTGAACGTATTCGTAATTCGCAGCGACCGACATGTCTTCCGAAGTGATGAAGTCAACGAGAGGAGCCCAATCATCGTCGCTTCCGTATTCAACCCAAGTACCGCCCCACGTTTTTATAAAATCTACAAAGTGCCTTGGCTGGTCGTAGTATTCTGTTGTGAAGTCCAAGTCGTCCACTTTTTCACGAATTTCATACACTCCCCAATACTCTCCATTCAGGTAAAGAATGCAACTTTCATTGGTTCGCTCGTCTACCTTCAGGTCGGCCAAATGGCTGAGCGTCTGCACGTAAGCATCGCGAATGTGTCCACCACCGGAATAAGGGTAGTTATCATTGGCCGCTGCTTTGAAAATCAATCGCTGGTATTCTTCCCTTTCCTTTACATGAAACAACTGGCCAGGAATCGCATGGCTATGTCCCATCTGGTCACGGGTGATATAGTCAAAGCCTTTCTGTGGGTAGGCATTGGAATCGTTTCCATGCTCGTTTGAATCTCCGCTTGCTTCACACCAATATGTGCCATCGGCATTGAAGAATTCCAAGTGACATGGCTCATCCGGGGCGCCGCCTCCCCATCCACCAGGCCACGCACCGTCTTCAATTCCATCACCAGATGCGGACACAACCATGATGGTGTGACTATCATTTCCAGTGAAATACGTATTCGTGTTCACATGCGAATCTGCGAGAGTGGATGTCCCGTCAATGCATCGAGCGCGCACTACCGTCGTTTCAGAAACAAAAATCGGTCCTGTGTAGATTGGATCTGCGTCTGTTGGAGCGTATCCATTCGTCGTGTAATGGATATCAAATCCTGCAGGAGCTGTGATGGTCACGTTGGTTCCGCCTGCGTAAAATCCCGATTCCTCTTGAAACTGAGGCGTCGGTGAGTAGTCATTGTACAAAGCTGGATTGGCCACATCCAACGCTCCACCTGGCGTTGGATTGGTGCACAACATCCAATCGTTGGTTCCTTCAACTCGGGCCCAACTGTGGTCTGCTTGGTTGGGGGTCCAATCCACACCAAATGTGTAGGATTCCAAAATATTGTCATCGGGATCTGAGAAAACAATCGACTCTCCGATGGTTTGGGTAACCTTGAAATTGGTATTCAAATACCCCCCAGCGTACAAAAATTCTGGTACCTCGCCCTCATTTGAGCACATGACCAATAGATATCCCCCGGCAGGAACAATGGTTCCATCGGGTATCTCAAACATATCAGAATTGTCCGGGTTGTCAGACAAAAAGTGTCCACCTAAATCCGCATCCGTAGGACCTGCATTGTAGAATTCGACAAAATCCTCGTTGTCACCCGCAACACCTAGAGAATAATTTGCGGCTGAAAACTCGCTAATGATGACCTGTCCAGACATCAACGTGCACCAGATAAGGCCGACTAAAGTCAGTGAAAATGATTTCATTTCTTGCTTAAACTCATTCAACATTCAAACGCCCAGTAAAGTTCCCAACCGAAGCACCTTTTAACGTGTAGATGTAGGCGCCGCTTTTCAAAGCCCCTCGCTCAATGACGTGGCTCGTTCCGAGAATTTGTTCTTCATACACCACTCTACCAGTGGCATCCGCGATGGACAAAGTCAACCGTTCGCGGGTTGGATTTGAAAACCGCAATGTAGCAGACTCCACCATTGGATTTGGGAAGAGCAATGGTGCGTTGGCTTCCTGCGCAGAAGCTACTCCACTTGAGACAACGCATCCATCTTGAATGAAATTCAGCGTATTGTGATAATCGTCGTTGACAACGTCAATGATGGTCTCCAAGCACACCTCGTCTTCAACCGAAGACCAATACAAACGAACAAGTGGCGTGTATTCATAATGCTTGGACATGCTTTCATTCGCATAGGAAAGCCCGATCACTTCTGAGCCACCGGGAGCAAAAGAAGGCGTGATATTGAATTCCAAAGGATCGGCCAAGTTGGTGGTTGAAGAGATTTCAATCCCGCTCATCTCAAATTGATAGCCAACAATCCGATTGTGCGGATTCAAAACGTGGATGTCGAGGTATTGCTGAGTCCAGTTCACTGCGCCGATGGAAAAATGAACCGAATCAAATGGATTGATGATATGGTTCACGGGAAAGTTGCACTTGTCGTGGTAGCCCGAACTATCCGGGTGTTGATGGGCAACATTGTAATGCTGGCACAGCGCCATATGCGCAGCATCGGTAACGGTGATCAAATCGTCTTGATCCACATCTGTGCAAGGCAAGGCCTCGATGTCATCACCAAGAATGTGCTCCACATAAGCCACTGCATCTGCCATCTCTTGCTCTCCATTGTAGTCCAAATCTCCCAATAGCGCCGTGCCGTTGCAGTCACCGTTGCAATCAGCCTGTGCTGTCCCAAATGGAGTGCCAGTGCAGTCGTCAAACGGCTCGCAACCTTCAATGGTTTCTACAACCAGTGATCCTGAAGAACGATCCAGATTGATGCACACAGCAGCGTGGTTGTTTTCGTAAGAAATTTCGTCATGTCCCAAAGCATCAGGAATGAAGTCGTAATTGGCGCGAACGAGAAGATAGTAAGTGCCATCATCCACATCCGTGACATCAATCCACTGGCAACTCAGTCCAGAACCATAGATATCACCGCAACCTGCAGATATGCCCATGTTGCCGCATCCGTATTGTCCTGTGCCTCCTCCGCTGCATTCCAAATCCATCACACAAAAACCGTTCTTGAAGCCAATCGGAATTACCTGCCCCTCCAGGGTAAACAAGTCGTATTTAGCATATCCCTTGTGATGCCAATGGTTGTGGCAATCGCCAAATTCGAATTGATTGTTGTCGCCGTCACTCGGCACTCCGATGTAGTAATCAAGTTCTCCAATGTTCAAGATGTGCGTGGTAAATCGCACCAATTCACGGCTTCCAAATCCGTTCAAACAACCCTCTTCGATGTAACAATCTGATTCATCGACTGCCATCACCTCGGTACTGAGGCTATTTACGATGGCCTCTGCACTTACAATTAAATCAGGGCCTGTGCAATCGGGGTCACCTGGATACACACAATCACCGCTGTCCACCTCAGCCATTGGGTTATAGTTGCAAGCGTCTTCGTCGGTGCAACCTGTAGGCAATCCAACGAATTCAAATTCCCAGTCAAATCCTGCGGCACACGGCGCGGTGGTTGACTCAACAAGCAACTCCAAATCAAAGCTAATGTCTGAACTCGTGAAGTTGATTTGATGCACTTCTACAGCGATCACATTTGTTCCTTCCAGCAAATCAAGCTGAACCATGTATTCGTTCAAAGATGACTCGCCATTTCCAATCATTTCTGTGGCGGCAAATGTGCTGGCGTCAATTGCACCTTCCGGCATGTTGCTGCGCAGCAACTCTTCCCCATTCAAGTAAACCACCGCTCCGTCATCTCGGCGCAAACGCAAAAGCCCACTGACTCCATTTGCATCCTCACCTTCATACTCGAAAGACTGTCGGAAATAGGTCGTTGTATGCTTGTTCGCAGCATCATCACCGTAGCTCACAACGGTTGCTTCATCTCCATCTCCGTAGCCTAATTCTGCATCTCCTGAAGACCAATTCAAGGCATCGAAATCATTGGCCATCCAATCCGAACCCAAATCTTCACCGGTGTCGAGGTAATTCCAAGTAGACTCCAAATCCACCAATCCGTCAAAGTCAGCATCTCCCAATCCCATTCGAATCCAATACGAAATTCCGCCTTCGAGCAATACCGTTAGATTGGCTTGGTCTCCACAGCCACCTTCTTCGTCGTCGTAATAAATAGAGCCTTCATTGGTCTCATCAAAATTGCCCATGTTGCAGTAATCGTAAATCCACAACCGGGTGTCGCATTCAACGTCGCAAGTGGAAAACAAAAACATCCCATTTGTGGGAGGCACAAATTGGTACCATGCATTGCTAGCCGCTTGACTCACCATTCCGTAATCTGCTTCAGTAAGTTCAAAAGCGTCATTGCAGGTGAATCCAGGAAGGCAATCAAAGCTGGTGGTTTCACCATAGCCTATTGCGCCGCCTGAAGCCATTTCTACTCCGTCTTGAAAAACCCAATAGCCGCCTGGCTCAAAAATTCCGTCGCCAAACGAGTCGTAAATCGAAAACTGCAAACATGCGTTTTCGATTGAACCATCAATGCAGATGGTGTCACCTATTGCCCCGCCAGATGCAATCATTTCATTCTCCAGAAGCAATTCCCAAGATGTTTCATTTGGGTAAGCGTCAGCTACGATTACAATCTGAATCGTCGATTCGTCTTCTGTGCATTGCGCATTGACAGCATTGATTGAAGCAAAACCAACGAATAAAATGAGCAGAACAGCTTCGTTCAAAACGGCTGAAACAAGAGAATATGTTCGATAAATCATAGGTTGCGGTTTCGGTTGCGGTCCTCGAAGATAAACGTTCTTCGTTCAAACAACTTGCCGGCATCAAAAAGGGTTGCCTCAGTGCTTGAATGAAGTCAGAGATTGCCTTATTTTTGCACCATGGGACATGATTCTACACACGGACACGAGAGCGATCCGGAACAAAATGAGATTGGAGGGCCGGTCACCTTCGCACTCATCGTATTTGCACTGATTGTTACTGTGATTGCCTTCTTGGCCTGATTCAGAGGGAACGACTGAGACCAAGCGTTGAAGCAGGTGAACAACGCACCGAGTCAACCGTTTGGATGCGTGTTACCCCCTTGTGTCAGATTATTGTAATCAGATTATTGCCAAAGCCTCATTCGTCAGAGACCAGGTCTTCAATGGACCGCACAAAAGTTGGAATTACTCGCGTACAAGGTCCATCTCATCTAACAGATGACCCGCTCCGGCATACACATCAGTAATCCAAAGAACGTATCGAATGTCCACCATGATGTTTCTGCAGCGTGTTTCATCAAATAAGATGTCACTCATTGTAGACTCCCATGAGCGATCGAAATTGATGCCCACCAAATAACCATCGCCGTCAATCGCCGGCGAACCCGAATTTCCGCCTGTGGTGTGATTCGAACCTGTGAAACACACAGGAAGGCTGCCTGTTTCATCCGCGTAGTTGCCCCAGTCTCCTGCGCGAAGTGCTTCTACCAAGTCCAGTGGAAGGTCAAAGTCAGCATCTCCCGGGATGTATTTTTGAAGAATTCCTTGCGCCGTGGTGAATGGAAGATATTCCATACCATCATAGGGAGATGACCCCTCCACTCGACCGTATGTCAAGCGCATGGTGCTATTGGCATCGGGAAAGAATGCTTTCTCAGGAAATAAATTGCGCAAAGCTTTCGTGTAGACCCCGGTGAGTGAATCCAAGGCCAAGGAATGCTGTCGGTAACTCGGTGCAACTTGATCGAAATACACCGACCGCATGGATTGGACCAATTTGAAGATTGGATCCTTGGACAACTTTGAGAACGACTTTCGACTTGGCTTCGCGAGCATGTCTTCCATAGATTCCCGGCTGGAAAATGGACTCTTGGAGAACATTTCACTCGCCCATGCACTCGGATTTTCAATGTTCTGCATGGAATTTGGAATGAACTGGGCCTCTAAATGGCTGACGTAAGGCGTCAACAATGCCGCAAGAATCTCCTCATCCACGCGCGGATCATATTGCCGAAAATGGTTTTCCGTTCCTGCCTTCAATTTGGCGATCGCAGCATCAAGTTCACCTCGCTCTTCCAGTGACTGCCAAGACTCAATCACAGGAGTAAATGACTGTGCAAAATCCAAAATGTCAGGACCGTAGTAAACCCACTCGATGAACATGCTGCGTGCCAATTGATAAGGGAACAATGCCAGATTCTCGGCTTGCATGCTCGAGATGACCCGCATCCAATCTGGATTTTCTGCCGCAGACGCGCGCGCCATGAATTGCATTTCAAGGTTTCTTTTCTTCCCCACCGCGTCCAATTCTTTCAAGCCCTTGTTCTGACCGATCCACTTCTTCCAGGCGTTTGCAATGGAACTTTGTTTGTCAGCGTATGCAATGCGCAATTCTGCCGATTCGGCGCGAGCTGAATTGATCACTGCCAAAGAAGCCTCACGCATTTGAATCCGAGCTGGATTCAATTGATCGATCACGCGAGTCACTGCGTCACTCGTCAAATATTGCTCGGTGCGTCCTGGAAAGCCAAATACCATTGTGAAGTCTCCTTCCTTGGTGCCTCCAATATTGACTGGAAAGTGATGCCCCGGGCGAAACGGAACATTCTCAGCTGCATAGTCAGCAGGAGCATTGTTGGCATCCGAATAGATTCGAAACATACTAAAATCACCGGTGTGCCTCGGCCAAACCCAATTGTCCGTGTCTCCTCCAAACTTTCCCACGGCAGAAGGAGGTGCACCAACCAACCGCACATCATTGTATGTAATTGTGGTGATCAAATAATGGCTGTTTCCGAAATCAAACGCCACTACCTTTCCTTCCAAGCCAGAACCATCCGTGGCAGCAAGGACCAAATCCTCTTTCGTTTGTTCAGGATTATCCGAATTGGCGATCGCCTCAGAAACATCCTCAATTCGATGAATGAAACGAGCAAACAAATCTGGATTGACCAATTCTTCCTCTCGACTCATGGCCCAGAACCCATCGCTCAAATAGTCATTCTCCACCGTGCTGTGAAATGCAATTTGACCAAAACCACAATGATGATTGGTCAGTAAAAGCCCCTCCGCACTGATCATTTCCGCGGTGCAACCACCGTTGAAATGAACCACAGCATCTTTCAAAGAACCCTCGTTGATGCTGTAAATATCTTCCGCACTCAAGTGCATGCCCATCGCCTGCATGTCGCCTTCTACCGCATTGAGCAATGTGGGGATCCACATGCCCTCTTTGGCTTGCGAGTCAAAAGTCAACGTCAAAGCCAGCGTCGACGCCAATGTAAAAACAGACAGTTTCGTGAAGGAAAACATAGCAGGAGCAGAAATTTGAGGCATTCGAATTGTTATTGTGTCATCCAATGAGAAGCCGAATATAGTTCCCTTAAAATGGAGCGTCCAAAGCTCGCCATTGTTAGTTTTACATTGAATTTCCATTTCCAACCCTGCACACCATGATCCAGCCCTCCATCGATTTGCGATCTGACACCATCACACGGCCAACATCCGACATGCTCAAGGCGATGTACGAGGCCAAAACAGGAGATGACGTCTTCGCAGAGGATCCTGCCGCAGTGGAACTACAAGAACGCTGTGCAGCATTGTTTGGCCACGAATCTGCCTTGTACTGTCCTTCCGGAACCATGACCAATCAAATCGCCATTAACGTGCATGTGCGTCCGGGAGATGAAGTCGTTTGCGATCGCAAATCTCACATCTACAACTACGAAGGTGGAGGCATTGCACGAAATTCAGGTGCTTCCGTGCGCTTGATCGAAGGTGACAACGGCAGGTTTCGCTGGTCCGATGTCATTTCTGAGATCAATCCCAGCGATAGCCACTACGCAAGGACTTCGCTGGTCTCCGTCGAAGACACCTGCAATCGTGGAGGCGGATCTGTCTGGGACTTACAGGATTTGAGGGATATTCAAACCGGATGCCGTGGAATCAACTTGCCACTGCATCTTGACGGTGCACGTGTCTGGAACGCCCTCATTGCTCGCAATAACAATGCTGTGCCCACTGAAGATATCTGGCGGTCCTACGGAAAGACATTCGATTCTATTTCCGTTTGCTTCTCCAAAGGACTCGGTGCGCCTGTGGGTTCTGTTTTAATTGGAGGTCAAAGCTTCATTGAAGAAGCACATCGAACCCGCAAAGTACTCGGCGGAGGAATGCGGCAAATCGGAGGATTGGCTGGCGCTTGTCTTCATGCGCTCGACCATGAATTGCCCCGCATGAACCAAGATCATTTTCACGCACAAGAATTGGCAAAAACGCTCGAAAACATCGAATGCGTTGATTCCATCGAACCCGTGGATACCAACATTGTCATTTTTAGCGTAAAAGCGCATGTGTCTGCCGATCAATTTGTGTCATGGGCGGACAAACAAGGAATTGCTTGCTTCCCATTTGGAGGGCAAAAAGTGCGCTTTGTCACTCATCGTGACGTAACAGAAGATCAGATCAAGCGTGCGTGCACTTTGTTGAAGCAAGCGCAATTCTGAGGCGGGCTGCCATCAACCTCAGCGCATCACGTTCAAAGCGTGGACGAGCGAGCGCTCCTCATCTTGAAACTGAATCGTGTAGCGTCCAAGAGGCCAAGAGCTTACATCAAATACCGACTCGCCTGCCCCGTACCACTGACGTTCTGCAACTTTTCTTCCTCTGGCATCAAATGCCGTTGCTTTCCAGCCATTTTGACCGCAAGCAACGTTCATGAACACTTCGTCTGAAGCAGGGTTGGGATAAAGGAACCGATCTGCGAGCCCCAATTCTTCCATCCCAACAGCGCAATCATGCACTGTCAGCAATAAGGCATCCGCAAATGAGCAGCCCGTATCAGTGGAGCCGGCCAAAATGATGCTGTACGTCCCAGGTTCAAAATCACCGGGAGCAACATAATAGAATTGATTGGTCGACCCGTCCTGCCATTCGTAATCGTAACCGAGTGGGCCATAAAGCAGCAACGGTTCATCTTCGCAAATAATGGTGTCATTCCCGATGCTGAAATCTGACGATTCAACCTCTGGTATGTAGGCCGTAACGGAATTTGGACAACCGTTCGCATCACTCAATGAAAGTTGATAGGTGCCCGGGAAGAGGTTGTAAAGATCCTGTTCTTCCGAAGAAAACTCATCAGGGCCGACCCAATTGAATGTGTACTCTCCTGAAGCTCCCTCCACGGCAATCTCGACTGAGCCATCTGCTGCATCTGCACAGGAAGCCTCAACAATGGAAGTCTCAATGTTCCAGGGGTCCGGCTCTGTAATTGTTCGGACAATGGAAAATTCAGCTCCACACGTGGTCGTGATCTCTGCTGTGTATGTTCCCGGAACCAAGTCAAAGATCCAAGCATCTTCTGATATGAAGCCATTTGGACCTGTCCATGAACAACTGAAATCTGCGCCTCCTAAATTCACATAGGGAAGCAAGAGGCCATTCGCCTCAAAATCCTTGTCCAATGGGCACGTGACATTGCGTTGCTGAGCATCAGCACTTGTGTCACTTTCATCCAAAGTGGATACCGTGATGTAGGCATCGCCTGTCTGACCTCCCCACCCTTCGACTTGGACCAAGTACGTCGCTCCGGCTTCGAGGCAACTCGTATACATGATGGAGCGGTAGCCTCCGCATTGATCATCGCCTGCAGCTATCAATTGAAATGTGGCCCAATCCGCGCAGTCGTCAACTTTGTAAAGGGCAATTTGCGTATCGAAACTTGCGCTGTCTGTGCACGAAGAAATCATGAGCGGTGCATCTGTCTCAGGTGAAAACGAAACCCATCCAGAAGCAGAGACAACACCATCGGAGCCACACCATGAACCTGGCAATCCACAAGATCCATTTGGTGCAGCCATCGGTGATACCTCACCCGCTTGAACCGTAGCTCCCACCGTAGAAATCATTGCCGTAGGCCCATCAACTAAAACGGGAGCAGCGTCGCAAGGCACATCATTTTCTACGAGCAAACTCTGCCCTGCTGTGAATGTCCAAACATTGCCTGCGCCCGTTCCATTAAAGATACCAGAGAGTATTCCGTTCATGAGCAAGTCAAATCGAGAACCGCCATCGCCGTAGCTATCCACATGAATCAAATCATAAGCC
>CAJQMI010000015.1 GCA_905479395.1 uncultured Flavobacteriales bacterium | reverse complement strand
CAAAAATCACGGCACCATCCAAGCGCATTTCCGCTTTGTAAATTCCGCATCGGTTGTTGGCTGCATCCAACCGATCCAATGCATCGATGGCCACCCGGAAACCTCCTTTTACAACCACAACGCCCTCACGTTCCAATTTCACCGGACGACGGCGTCCATTGATGGATCCCGATTCATGAGGAAGCAGCCACAAACCTCGGAGCTCAGGCGCTCGTTTGTCTGCAACATCAAAATCCCAAAGCAGAGGGTTCAAAGGCTTCTGCGAGCTGGTTTCGCGGATTTCAAAATGCAAATGCGGCCCTCCACTCCCTCCTGAATTCCCAGACCATCCAATCGTATCGCCTTGTTGAAACACAAAGGATTGCCTGGGCCATGCATCCAATTCAAAACGTTCTTGGCTGTATTGCTGGTCCAAAGCCCATTGGTCAATGGCCGGCGCAAATCGCTGAAGGTGTGCATAGACAGTGGTCAATCCCCGCGGTCCACTCAAGTAAAGTGCCTTGCCGTATCCAAAAGGAGAAATTTTGACCCGAGCGATGACTCCATCGGTAGCTGCCAAGACCGGAAAGCCCTCTTTTCCTTGCGTTTTGAAGTCGAGTCCCGTGTGAAAATGATCTGCTCGCAACTCCCCGAAATTTCCCGACAGAACCAACGGAATATCCAAAGGCGCAAACACTCCTTTGCGTTCTCCTGCCCATCCCATGGAACGAGAGGAGTCACTAACGACCCGGGCCGTCTGAAAGTTCTCATGCAAAAGAGGCGTCGCCAGAGCTCGGTCTAACTGCAAAAATAACCCGCAGAACAGCATTGGTCCGGCCAAGAATCGAAAAAGTGAGGTAATCCACATGAAGGTTGGCAAAACTAAGCCAGGATGTTAACGTCTTCGGCTATGAATTCGAGTTCAATTTGATTAAGTTTGTACAGAACCCTCAATGATGATCGAAACGACGAGTAGAAGCACCAAAGCAACATGGAATCCAATAAAATTGGACCATTTTTTGGCTCAAGTGCAAGCACTCGTTGAAATGCACAACCTTCAAAAAAAAGAGTTAGAAGAAACAAAATCAGCTTTGCGCGAGGCGCAATTGGAGTTGAATCAGCGCGAGAGGTCATCCAACCCTCAAATGAATCAATCCACTGAAGAAGCAGATTTGCAGGCGACTCTCGACACAAAGGCAACAGCGCATTCCGTTCCAGAGGATGAGAACTTGGCATTCGAAAACCATTCCAATGCCGGGATGAAATGGGACAGTCTTTCAGACATTCCGGGTTCAAAATCTATATATTCACCCCAACCCCACCAACCACAAGACCTACGAGCTTTTGACCCCAACATGGTTCAAAAGCTATTGGAAGAAATAAATTCATGCATTGCCCTTCTGGAAGAATAAATGGAAACGGTCAACGTACATATCGCAGGACGTGATTATCCTTTGCAGGCTCCGGCCTCTCAAGTTGCTCGCTTAAAGCAAGCAGCTGAAGAAGTGAACAAGCAGTTCATTGCCTTCAAGGAACAATTCGCTGTGGAAGATGCTGTTGACTTACTCGCTATGACTGCTCTCCATTTCGCATCAGAAGATGCAGTGCACAAACAAGAACCTATCATTGAAAGGCCCAATACGCCCTCCGATTCTACGGTTCAACACTTGGACGATTTGTCCAAACGAATTCAAATGCTTCTCGAGGTCTGAATCACTCAGCACCCATGGAACCCACAACATTGATCATCGGATCCCTCGCCGGCCTTGCGCTTGGAGCGGGATTAGGTTATTTTATTTTCAATCGCATGCTTCAGAAGCAAGCGAAAGAGATTTTAAGCAAAGCCGAAGCAAAAGGCGAACACATCAAGGACAAGAAAATCCTCCAAGCCAAGGAGAAATTCATTCAACTGAAGGAAAAGCACAACTCGGAGATCAAAGAGAGGAGTGCCAAAGTTCAATCGCGAGAAGACAAGATTCGCAATGAATCGAACCAGCTGAAAAAGGAACAAGACCGAATCAAAACTTCTGACAATTACATCAAGAAGGAAAAGGAAAAGGTCGAACAGCGCCTTAGCGCTTTGGACAACAAAGGGAAAGAGCTCGAGAAGAATCGTCAACGTTCAGTGGAGTTGTTGGAGAAGATTTCCAACATGTCCGCAGATGACGCAAAAGCCGCGTTGCAAGAGCAAATCTTGCAAGAAGCAAAGGCAATGGCGTCTACCCAAGTGCAAGACATTCTAGATGAAGCCAAGCAAAAAGCGAATCACGATGCCAAGAAAATTGTCATCCAAACGATTCAGCGAGTGGCCACTGAACACAGCGTAGAAAACAGCGTTTCCGTATTCAACATTACCAATGATGATGTAAAGGGTCGGATCATCGGAAGAGAAGGACGGAACATTCGTGCGTTGGAAGCAGCAACCGGTGTAGAATTTATTGTCGATGACACTCCCGAAGCGATCATCCTTAGCTGTTTCGATCCCGTCCGCCGCGAGGTTGCCCGTCTCTCCCTCCACCAACTGGTAACAGATGGTCGAATTCACCCCGCTCGAATTGAAGAAGTCGTAGTCAAAGTCAAAAAGAAAATCGAAGAAGAAATTCTTGAGATTGGAAAACGCACCTGCATCGATCTCGGAATCCACAACATGAAAGGGGATTTGACCCGCATGATTGGTCGAATGAAGTACCGCTCATCGTACGGACAAAATTTGCTTCAGCACAGCCGTGAAGTCGCGAATCTTTGCGCCACGATGGCCGCAGAATTAGGACTGGACACCAAAGCCGCCAAACGGGCAGGTTTGCTGCATGACATTGGAAAAGTCAGCGACGAAGAAAGCGAATTGCCACACGCATTGCTTGGAATGAAATTAGCGGAACGTCATGGAGAGAAACCAGACATCTGCAATGCCATTGGAGCTCACCACGATGAAATCGAAATGACGACTCTACTGTCTCCCATCATCCAAGTTTGCGATGCCATTTCTGGCGCCCGTCCTGGAGCAAGACGCGAGATGGTCGAAGCCTACGTTCAACGACTGCGCGATTTAGAAAACCTTGCTTTGGAATTTCCGGGAGTCACAAAATCATTTGCCATTCAAGCAGGCCGAGAATTGCGTGTCATGGTAGAAAGTGATCAAGTATCTGATGAGGATGCCGATCAACTCTCTGTTGATTTGTCCCAACGAATCATGAATGAGATGACTTATCCTGGACAAGTGAAAGTTACGGTCATTCGTGAAAAACGATCGGTCAGCATCGCCCGCTGATGAGCCAACAGGCAAAACCAGAATTCGCTTCTTCCATCCGTTGGCAATCGGTCAACGTGGTGACTCAGGTGGTTTTGCAACTTATTTTCATTGTGCTCCTGGCGCGACTCATTTCCAAAGCAGACTTTGGCCTTATGAGCATCGCTCTGGTGGTCGTGGGATTCGTAGAAATATTCGCGCAGATTGGCATTGGTCCTTCTTTGATCCAACGTGGAAAACTTGAACCCGCTCAAATACGAGCGGCTTTTAGTTTCTCCGTTCTGCTCGGAGGCGTATTTTTCTGCATCACCTATGCCATGGCTCCTGCCGTGGGTGAATGGTTCGAAAGCAGCAAATTGGCAGAAGTCCTTCGCTGGATTGCGCTGAGCTTTATTCTTTCGAGCCTCGCTTTGATTCCTCGGAGCTTGTTGATCCGCAATATGGAATTCAAGACGTTGTTCATCGCCTCCTTGGTGAGCATGGTTCTTGGCAATCTGGTCATCGGACTGGGGCTAGCTTATGCCGGTTATGGTGTTTGGTCATACGTGGCAGCACTGCTCAGCCAAAATGCTTTGCTCGGAGTCATGTATTGGGTGATGAAGCCTATGGAAGCTCAAGGCGCTTGGAAACCTGAGAGCTGGCGTATCCTCGGCCCGATGTTATCTTACGGAGGACGGGCGACCGCATACAATTTATTGAATTACGCTTCAAGTAAGATTGACACAGTCTTGGTTGGGCACCATGCTCAAAATAGCAACTTGGAATCCTTCGGGCAATCAACCGACAACTCAACAGGCTGGACCACCACCGGGCTTTACGACAGATCTGCCTATCTGATGTCTTTGCCTATTAGCGTCTTGGGGAAACTCGGAGACAGCGTTCTATTCAGCGGTATGTCCGCCATACAAACCGATCAACAAGCTCTGCAATCCGTTCTCAAACGGGCACTTGGACTCATTGCCTGGCTCACATTTCCTGGAAGTTTAGCGTTGGCCTGGTACGCCGGAGATGTCGCCGCTTTGCTTCTCGGCGAGCCATACGCCGAAGCGGAACCCATCGTCCGAATTCTATTCATAGGAGTCGCCTTTCGATCCATGATCAAACTTGCCGATGCCTTGATCCGCGCCGTTGACGCGCTCAATGTAGCGATCATTATAAAATCACTGTTCTTAGCTGGCCTTGGGATATCTGCTTGGATCACCTTGTCCAAAGGATGGGGAATCGAAGGAGTCGCTTGGTGCGTCACGATTTGGACACTGATCCAATTCATCTGCATCGGCTGGTGGACCCTTCGCGCTGCTCAATGGACATTCCAGGAAGCCATCAGGGCTGCAATTCCAGGAATAAAGGCGCTTGTCTTTTCAGCAATCAGCATTGCGTTGCTCCACGCAGCGCTTGATCAATTCATTGGAACAATGAACCAAGCACCTTCTCTTCTCGCAATGCACCTCGCTCATGCGGCAGTGGCAGTGATCAGTGTTCTGATATCACTCGTTATTGCCGCTATGCTGCATCCCGAAGTCATCGATGGCGGAGATGTTGCTCTTCGAGGACGCTGGGTCGCATATCTGCCAAAGTCGTTGCAAAAAAGGATCTCTTGAAAACCCTGCGCCATTCACCGCAATTCCTGTTCACGCTGCTGCTGGTTTGGACCATTTTTCCTCGCATGCTTTGCGCGCAAACGATTGCGCAAACGATTGCGCAATCGCGTGCTTTAAATCCAGATACGCTTATTGTCACGAGTTCTGCATCCGTCGATTCATTGATTCCCTCCCCTCCCATGGCATGGGTTCGATCCGTGCGCACCGTACCCGAAATAGATAGCTTGTGGACAGATTCAATCTGGTCTTGGCGAGGTCCTTGCACAGCGCCAACAGCATTGATTCATTTCGAATGGCAAAACCCAACCGATTCATCGCAGCACATTTCCGTCCTCAAAAAAATCCACTGCGTTTCTGAAGATGAGGAACTTGAACTGAACGGCAATGCATTCCGAGGAGAGCTCAGTGCTGATGCTTCAGAACTTTACACCGAAGCTTTCTTGTCTCTAGAGCATTCCGTTTGCTTTCCCCCAACATCTGCTGATCGAATGCGTGCCATTGAGGATTTAATAAATGAAACCATCTTTGAATCAGAAAAGGTGCGATTGGCCGCTCAAATCAGTGTTTCAGAATGCTTCAACAAGCAGCAAATCAAGCAGCTTTTAAAACAAATTCCCAGCGAAGATCGAAGGCTGGAATTGTTTAAAAAGATCACGGATGCCGACCATGCGTGGGAACCTTCTGACGTGGAAGAAATCTTTCAATTGAAATTCATCGGACAAAAGGCCATTCAACATTTGGATAACCCCTGATGTGACGGGGATAATTCTTCGAAAATTCCAAAACATTTGTTCGGACTTCAGAGTTGTTCATTGCAACTTTACACCATGAAAATCCACAATTTCTCAGCTGGTCCTTGCATCCTACCAGAGACCGTCTTGCATGAAGCCGCTCAAGCTGTTTCCAACTTCAACGGTTTGGGGCTATCACTCGTTGAAATCTCCCACAGGAGTCCCGATTTTGTGGCCGTAATGGAAGAAGCAAGGTCGCTGACCAAAGAGTTATTGAACCTACCAGAACGGTTCGATGTGCTCTTCCTTCAAGGTGGAGCGAGCCTGGGATTCTTGACCGCAGCATACAATTTCTTGCCCGAGGGTGGCCATGCGGCGTATGTTGATACAGGAACATGGGCGAATAAAGCTGTGAAAGAGGCCAAGCATCTGGGAGGCGTTGACGTCATTGGTTCGTCCAAGGCATCCAATTACGATCACATTCCCGTTACGAGTGGTGTCCCTCAAGGATCTTCATACGTGCACTACACCTCCAACAATACCATTTTTGGAACGCAGTTCAAAAATGCGCCAAGCACCAATGTTCCTCTGATTGCCGACATGAGTTCGGACATTTTCTCGCGAGAATTTGATGCGACGCCTTATCATTTGATTTACGCAGGTGCTCAAAAGAACATGGGTCCTGCGGGCACAGTCATGTACGCATTTGATACGGAAGCTGCAGGTAAAACGGGACGCAACATCCCATCCTATTTGGACTTGCAAGTGCATGCGAGCAAAGACAGCATGTTCAATACACCTTCTGTTTTTCCTGTCTACGTAACCATGTTGACGTTGCGTTGGATCAAGGCAATGGGAGGCGTCAAAGCAATGGAAGCTCGAAATGGGGAAAAGGCAGCGCTTATGTATGGTGAAGTTGATCGCAATGAACTCTTTGAAGGACACGCAGCGTTGACCAGCCGTTCTACAATGAACGCCACTTTTCGACTAAAAGACGATGCGCATGCCGCTGCATTTGATGCCATGTGGAAAGAAGCTGGTGTCAGCGGAATCAAAGGGCACAGAAGCGTCGGTGGCTATCGAGCATCGATGTACAACGCCCTGCCCAAAGAATCCGTTCAAATCCTCGTAGAGGTCATGAAGGAATTGGAGCGCAAAGCCTAACGTCCCCCATTAGCGAATCATTATCGAATCATTATCGAATCATTATTGAGATCAAACTGACATGAACATTCTCGCAAACGACGGAATACACCCAGCAGGACAGGCTGCACTAGAAGCAGCAGGCCATAAACTCTGGACCCAATTCATTGAACCCCAAAACCTCGAGAATTTCATCAATGAAAATGCCATTGAGGGCGTTTTGGTGAGAAGCGCAACCAAGGTGCGTCAGCCGCTCATCGATGCTTGCCCGAACCTCCGATTCATCATTCGAGGAGGAGTTGGAATGGACAACATCGATGTGGCGTATGCAAGGGAAAACGGCAAGGAAGTGAGGAATACACCGGCAGCAAGCTCGCAAAGTGTTGCCGAATTGGTCATGGGGCATCTTTTTTCAATCAGTCGATCATTGCATGACAGCAACCGCAGAATGCCCGTAGAGGGCGTAGAACAATTCAAAGCGCTCAAGAAAACGTACGGCAAGGGGCGGGAACTACGCGGAATGACATTGGCCATCGTTGGTTTTGGGCGCATCGGACAATCCTTGGCGGAATACGCATTGGGTTGCGGTATGCATGTCATTGGAGTGGATCAGAAAAGCGGCGTGAAAAATATTGAAGTCACTGTTGGAGGACAATCCGTTCAAGTCGAAGTGCCAATAATGACACTTGCAGAAGCGCTTCCTCTGGCAGATGCTATCAGCCTGCACATTCCGGCCCAATCCAACGGACAAGCCGTGATCGGTTCGATGGAAATGAGCAAAATGAAGCATGGAGTCATCCTGCTCAATGCGGCACGAGGTGGAGTTGTGGATGAGGACGCTTTGCTCGAAGCGCTTGATTCCGGTCAAATTTCTGGTGCAGGTGTGGATGTATTTGTTGGAGAACCGAAGCCGCGGCAAGACATCATGAGGCATGCTGCAATTTCACTTTCCCCGCACATTGGAGCGGCCACCGGTGAAGCACAGGAACGCATTGGTTTGGAAATTGCATCGATTGTTGCCGAAATTGGCTCCAAATAAGCACTTTGAACTGGATCCGACCCTTTACGTTGATTGCACCACCAGCTGACAAATCGCACTTGGTCGCCTCACGATCGTATTTGACGTATAGCAAATCAGAATTGAGGGATAAATTGGACAGAAATCCATATTCCTATTTGCACGTGATCAATCCGACGGGAATCGGATCATCCAAAATTAAGCGAGGGACAGCCCCGTTCTTCGACCGTGTCCGTGAACGTTACTTGGAATTCAAGGTTTCTGGCTGGCTTAATTTTCAGGGTGAAAGCAGACTCGCGATATACAGACAATCTTCAAACGAACATACCTGCACGGGGATCGTAGCCAGCATCTCCCTCGATGGCATTCGAAACGGTGAGCTCAAGCTGCACGAGCAAACACTGAAACGTCGCGAACAGCTTTTCGCGAAATACCTCAGCAAGGTGCAGTGCAATGCCGAGCCTGTGCTGTGCGCATATGATGACAGCGCACTAGCAGACGCCAACGAAATTCAAAAAACACTGGAGCTGCACACAAGCAGCAGACCGGACATGGATTTCACCACCACGGATCAAATCCGACATTCCGTTTGGATTCTATCGGATGCTGAATCCGCCGAATTGAGTGAGCTAGCTCAATCACTTACGCCATTGTACCTCGCTGATGGCCACCATCGCGTTGCATCGAGTTTGGCTTTGGACGATCAGCAGGGCTCTAAAAAACCGAGCAGCGGACTGATGGCCTTTATCATTCCAGAATCAGAACTTCTCATCCGAGGCTATCATCGGGAATTGAAAGAAGTTGAGTGGAATACCGCACAGTGGGAAGAAGCACTGAACAGCCTAAAGCCACATCTTTCATTCCAACGCAAAGAACGAAATCGACTGATTGAACCCACCGAAGTAGGAACCGTTCACCTCCATACAGCAAGTCAAAGTTGGAAGCTAACACTGAATGAAAGCAGTTTGGAGCGTGTTGACGCCGAAATCATACAGACGCGAATTTTCGAGGGGTTGTTTGGCATTACCGATGCCAGAAATGATCCCAAGTTGAACTACATCCCCGGAACAGTGAGCAGCAAGGCATTGATTGAACAATGCGAGAATCAACCAGACCGAAGCATCTTCGAGATGTCGCCGATCAGCAGCGATCAAATCAAGTCCACAGCAAATCGCGGAGGCTTTTTGCCTCCTAAAAGTTCCTGGATTGAGCCCAAATTACGCAGCGGACTTTTTATACATGAAATCTGAATCATCCATCATTCAAGAACGACTTGCTGCCGTTCGAGAAAACATGCCGGAGCATGTAACCTTGATAGCCGTCAGTAAAACCAAACCGAACGCGGCCATCGAAGCCGCAGCTTCGATGGGACAAGTCGAATTCGGGGAGAACCGCGTTCAAGAATTGGCCGAAAAGGCCCTAACTCTTCAGCACCTAAACGTTCGCTGGCACCACATCGGACACTTGCAGACCAATAAAGTCAAACAAGTTGTCCCCCACGCCGATCTCATACACGCAGTAGACAGCGAGAAGCTCTTGCTTGAGATAAACAAACGAAGCGCCAGCATTGATAAAGTTTCCGATGTTTTGCTGCAAATCCACATCGCTTCAGAAACCAATAAATTCGGCTGGAGTTTTTCAGAATTCGATGCGTTTTTGCAGCATCAGTCATGGCAAAAACTCGAGAATGTGCGTATCAGAGGCCTGATGGGCATGGCAACGTTCACTGAAAACCACCAACAAGTTCGAAATGAGTTTCAATCCTTGAAAAAAGCCTTCGATGCTTCCTCTTCCATCCACCAGGATTGGGACACGTTATCCATGGGCATGAGTGGGGATTGGGAAATAGCCGTAGATGAAGGATCTACAATGGTGCGCATTGGCAGTTCAATCTTCGGAAGCCGATGAAAAAAGAGCACACATCATCCGAGCCCAGTCTTCATTGGCGAAAGCTCTACGATCCTTGGCTGAAATCATGGTTGATCCTGATGCCCATCGTTGGGGCAGGCAGCTACTACCTCACCCGGAATGCTTGGCGTCGCATACAAGCCATTTTAAATGGTGAAGCCGGAAGCGTTTGGGATGCCCCGCCCGTGCCCGAGGTTTCTGAACCAGCCTCTTTTGTTTCCTACGGCATCGTAACTTCGCTTATCTTCTCTCTTTTTTGGATGATCATTGCACGGCTCTACGTCGCAGCTCAAGCATCACAACGAACGAACAAACACAATGAATAACCTTTCTTCCCCTAGCAATGCCCTAGTCCTCTTGCTCATTCTGGGCTCCATGGCCACAACAGTCTTCGCACAGACTCCAGGCAATATCGAAGCCGCTGAATATGACCCAACAGGCAACCGCTGGTTTATCTCCAACAATTCAAGCCTTTTGGAGACTTCGGATGGAGGTGAAAGCTATGCCTATTTTGGAAACGCCACAGCTTCACATGGAATGGAAGTAATCGACGGACACCTTTTTGCATTAGGCAGCAATGTCATTCGCGCATATGCGCTCGAAACTGCTGAATTGATTGGCAGTTATTCCATTCCAGGTGCCAGCTTTTTAAATGGTATGGGCAGCCGCACGCAAGAATTAATCGTGAGTGACTTTTCCAATGGGAAAATTCATCGCGTTGACATCTCAGATCCGACCAACATGTCGAGCAGTGTCATGGTTAACAATACTGGAACCACACCCAACGGCGTCGTCATTGACGAAGAAAACAACCGCGCTATCGTGGTGAACTGGGGGCTCTATGCGTCAATTATAGCGATTGATTTAACGACTGAGGAACAAACCACAGTGGTCGCCAACACCGGATTGGGAAATCTCGATGGTGTCGACATGGATGGAGATGGGCGCTTCTACGTCAGTTCGTGGTCTCCAGCGCGCATTACCCGATACTCCAATGATTTCGCTACATCCGAATTCGTCGTACAGGGATATGTGGAAGGCCTTTCAAATCCAGCTGACATAAGCTACAGCATTGAAACGGATACCCTTGGTGTGGCCAACAGCGGAAACGGCATTCCATCGTTTCACTACTTTGGATCCACGAGCGGTATCAGTCAGCCCGAAATCACAGAATCCGTCCTGTGGGATGGACAGCAGCTATGTGTCGAATCGCATCTCGCAGGCACTTGGAGTCTGTCATCCTATTCAACTGCAGGCCAATTGATTGTTCACCAGGAATTGGAATTGCCGAGTGCGCAGATCAAGATTTCACCCGAACGCTTGGGTATGAACATCGATAGCGGGTCAATATGGCGCATCGTATCCCCTTCAGGAAAGGTCTATTCCGTTAAGACGGGTCCACGTCAACGGTGAGCCTGATTCGCTTGAAACGATCATCGGATTGAAACGCATCCAAATCTTGGGCGAGAAGCTCTTTGTAACTTTTCGGTGACAAGGATCGCTCAAACTTGAGCAATATCACACGGTGATACAAATCGTTGATTTTGCTGATTTGAGGGGTTTCGGGACCGATGGCGCGTGCTGCAAATCGCTGACGCAATCGACCGGCCAAGACTTCGGATGCTGCGTCCAGTCTCCGCTCATCTGAATGCTTCAGCGTCAGGCGGATCAATCGGTCAAATGGAGGATACCGGTAGTTTTTGCGCTCGATCAACTCCTGACGGACCAATCCATGGTAATCATTGGCCATGACTTTTGCCATCACCCAATGGTCAGGATTGTAAGTTTGTAGGATCACCTTTCCCCGTTGGCCAGACCGGCCTGCTCTGCCAGCCACCTGGGTCAGCATCTGAAAAGCTCGCTCAAAACTTCGGAAATCAGGAAAGTTGAGCATGCGATCAGCACTGAGCACACCGACCAGTCCTACGTGAGCAAAATCGAGGCCCTTGCTCACCATCTGCGTGCCGACCAAAACATCGTATTCTTGATTGGCGAAGGCTCTGACCAAACGCTCGTGCCCATGCCGACTTCGTGTGGTGTCACGATCCATTCGCGCCACGCGCGCCTTGGGAAACAGTTCTTGAAGTTCTTCTTCTACACGCTCAGTTCCGAGCCCCTTTGGTTCCATCGTTTTTTTGCCACATGAACCGCACAATTGAGGCGGTGGAGCAACATGGTAACCACAATGGTGGCAATTCAATTCGTTCTTCCACTTGTGCACCGTGAGCGGCACATCACAACGCTCACATTCTGGAATCCAAGCACATGTGCCGCATTGCCATATGGGCGCAAATCCCCTGCGGTTTTGGAACAGAATCACTTGGCGATTGGAATCGAGTACTTTCTCTATTTCCAATTTAAGCAACCGTGTAAAATGTCCGGTCATGGCACGCTGCCTTTGGGCCTTCTTTAAATCTGCGCACCATATTTCTGGCAGCAAGATCCCGCCATATCGCTCGGTCATCTCTACCCGATCAATTCTACCTTCCTCTGCCAACCAGTGCGTTTCCACGGAAGGCGTCGCTGAGCCAAGCACCAAGAATCCACCTGCCTCACGCGAAAGCCACATCGCTGCGTCTCTCGCCTGATATCGCGGGGCGGGATCATGCTGCTTGAAACTTGCTTCATGCTCTTCATCAACAATGATCAAACCAAGGTTTTGAAATGGCAAAAACATCGCAGAACGGGGACCCACGACCAGTTGGGCAGGTGATCCACTCCCCTTTTTACCCAACACCTCCAACCATGTTTCCGTGCGTTCTCTCGTGGTAAACCGGCTATGATAGACTTGAAGGAAGCGCTTAAAATGAAGCTCCAAACGCTGAATCAGTTGCGTTGTCAGTGCAATTTCAGGAACCAAAAAGAGCACGGTTTGCCCCTTTTCAAGCGCATCAGCAATCAAATGTATGTATACCTCCGTCTTTCCTGAACCGGTGACACCGTGGAGCAAAGCCGTGCGCTTTCCCGTTTGATGACTTGCAGTAAGCTCGCGGTATGCGCGCGCTTGTTCTTCGCTCAGTATAGGCAAGGGATGCACTTGTGGGGAAAGCAACATGCCCTGAGATGCTTCGGGTTTCTTTGTGCGTTCAAATATCCCCTTGTCGACCATCCGGCGCACGGCACCTGTGTCCGCGTCAGCAGATTCAATGAGGTCCTTTTCCAAGAATTCAGCATCCCATTTCTGTGCCTGGCACAAGGACAGAAAACCCGTCAGCACCCGAGCCTGTTTAGGGGCACGACGCTCCAACTCATCCAGCAATGATGTCAGCACCTCTTCCTCTTGAAAATCTGCGGTCAAACAAACATAATTCGCCATTTTAGGCTTGTACCGTTCCTTCCACTCTTCCTCAGAAACAATCAAGCCATGTTCCATAAGACCATTGAGAAGCCTTTGTGGATTTTTTAAATCCACAATTGCCGCGGCTTCAGACAACTGGATCCCACCTTGGGCAACAACTGATTCATACAAGAGCATGGAACGCTCATCCAATTCACGCCATACAGCGTGTTGTCGGTTTGGCGGTTCTGGATGAGGTAAGAAACGCGTTTGACTATTCAATTTCAATCCCGCAGGAAGCGCAGCTGCCATCACTTCTCCGCGGGTGCACATATAGTGACTAGCCATCCAATCCCACAGTTTGCGCTGTTGCAAGGGAACAATTGAATAAGCATCGACCACAGCCTCCAAAGGACGAGGTGCATATGCTGTCGGCGGATTGTCATGCACTTGCCAAACAATGGCAATGTACCGTTTGCGTGTGCCAACTTGCACCACGACTCGCATGCCCGGAAGCACCTCCTCCTCTTGGTCCATCAACCCATAGGTCAATAGCTTTGGAACCGGCAAAGGAACCACCACATCCGCATATTTCCCCTGGGTTTTCATTGAAGCAGCAAATTGAGAAGAAAACGGCGAATCTGTTGCACGAACTTGTATGAAATAGATTTGTTATAAAACCATGACACAAATCGCCTCACCTCTAAAAGCCGGACAAAAAGCACCGGAATTCCAAACGACCATCCAAGATGGTTCAAGCCGAAGCTCGTCCGATTACACTGGCAAAAAATTCGTCGTCTATTTCTATCCACGTGATATGACACCCGGATGCACCGCTCAAGCGTGCAACTTGACTGAAAATTTTGACGCACTTCAAGAAGCAGGCATTGAGATCTTAGGCGTGAGCCCGGATCCCGCAGCAAAGCACTTGAAATTCATTGATAAGTACGCCATACGATTTGATCTCGCCTGCGATGAAGACAGGTCCATGCACAATGCGTTCGGCGTGTGGGGCTTGAAGAAATTCATGGGAAAAGAATATGAAGGAACACATCGAACCACGTTCTTGATCAATGAAAGTGGCGACATTCACGGTGTTATTCTCAAACCCAAAACAAAAGACCACGCCAGCGAAATCCTTGCCGGATTCGGCCTTTGAGCCGTTTACAAAAACAAACGTTGGTTCTTCGTTGACAAAAAACACCCCACAACGTAAGTTCATTACGATGTAGGTAGGATACCTTCGTCTCAAACAAGAAAATATGGCTGCAGACACACAAAAACTGAAGGCGCTCCAGATGACCCTGGACCGCATGGACAAAACCTTTGGCAAAGGCGCTGTTATGAAACTCGGAGATGAGGCTGTGGAAGCCATTGAATCAATCCCTTCTGGATCACTCACCCTGGATCTTGCGTTGGGCATCCAAGGATACCCAAGAGGTCGTGTGGTGGAAATATATGGCCCGGAGAGCTCTGGTAAAACAACGCTCGCCATTCATGCCATAGCGCAAGCTCAAAAACAAGGGGGAATATGTGCCTTCATTGACGCGGAGCATGCCTTTGATAAGTTTTACGCTGAAAACCTTGGTGTCGACACTGAAAACCTTTTGATTTCGCAACCAGACAACGGTGAGCAAGGTCTGGAAATCGCAGACAACCTGATTCGTTCTGGTGCGATCGATTTAATCGTCATTGATTCTGTCGCTGCTCTCACACCTCGTGCGGAAATTGAAGGTGAAATGGCCGACTCATCAGTGGGCTTGCAAGCGCGTTTAATGTCCAAAGCATTGCGAAAACTGACTGGATCAATCAGCAAAACAGGATGTTGCTGCATCTTCATCAATCAGTTGCGTGAGAAAATCGGTGTGATGTTCGGCAATCCCGAAACCACAACCGGTGGAAATGCATTGAAATTTTACTCATCTGTGCGGCTCGACATTCGTCGCTCGACGCAATTGAAAGATGGTGATCGTGTTTTGGGGAACCGCACAAAAGTCAAAGTGGTCAAGAACAAAGTGGCTCCACCCTTCCGAAGAGCTGAATTTGATATTCTCTATGGACAGGGCATTTCCAAGTCGGGAGAAATCATTGATCTCGGTGTGGATATGAACATCATTAAAAAATCTGGATCATGGTTCAGCTATGGTGAAACAAAATTGGGTCAGGGCCGTGATGCCGTGAGAAATCTTCTTCTTGACAACCCCGAATTGCAAGATGAACTCGAAGCCAAAATCAAAGCAGCCATCCACAAGGAGAACAATCCTGAAATTGTGGAGGAAGCCGAAATGGCCTAATGCATGCACATGACCCCTATTGCATTCGAAAATTTCCGTTTTAAATCAAAGGCACCAATCATCGGTGCCTTTGCTATTCTGTTGGTGGGATGCACGACGTCCGATTCCGCTTCCAAAAACGAATCCTCAGAACCAGCAAACGATCCATTGCAGATACTGGACAATGCGATTCTAGAACAACCCAATGATCCTTCCGTGTACCATGATCGTGCCGTTTGGAAGTTGGCGCAATCCGATCCGCAAGGTGCTTTCGATGATTGGGACTTGGCTTTGCGGGCAGACTCCAGTTTCGCCCTTGCGTGGGAAGAACAAGCAGACATGCTTTTCCAGATGCAAAAATTCGAAGATTGCCTTTCAAAGCTCGATGGGTGCTTGCAACATGCACCAGAAAGCACTCCGTGCATGCTCAAACGAGCGGAATTCTCGATTCATCTGCAACAATTCGAGCAGGCTTTTCAATACCTGAATGATGCGCTTCGTTTGAATGACCAACTTCACGACGCCTATTGGATGAAGGGGAAAATCTACGCGCTCACTGGCGCAGATGATAAGGCCTTGAGTTCTTACCAAACAGCCATTGAAGTCAATCCGGAGTTTTATGAAGGCTTCATCACTCTGGGCATCTTTTTGGCCGAACGCTCAAACGCCATGGCTGAGGAATATTATCGTTCAGCGATGGAATTGAGGCCATCGGCCGTTGAGCCCGTTTACAATTTGGCCATGTTTTACCAGAACACCGGCCGTCTTGCTGAATCGCTCGACTTATACCGTGACATTCTACTCCTTGACCCAGAAAATGCCACCGCATCATTCAACCAAGGGTACATCCACCTCGAGTACCTCGCTGAATACGATAGCGCTGTGCATTGGTTTTCAGAGGCGATCCAACGATTGCCATACTACCATCAGGCATTCTTTAACCGAGGGCTGGCGTTTGAAAGCTTGGGAATGAGTTCAGCTGCAATCGAAGATTACACGCAAGCGCTCAAAATCAAACCAGACTATACGTCAGCGGCCCTTGCCAAAGAGCGCGCGATGAAAGGACAATGAAGGGACAATGAGTCACGAAAAATTTGCGTAAGCGGTGCTCCATTGATCACGAACACAAAAAAGGCCCAGCGAAATCGCTGGGCCTTTTACTGTTTTAAAGAGATGTTAGCTTCAAGCTCCTGCCTCTAATTCTTCCAATTTCTCTTGAGAAGACTTGAAATTTGGACTCAACTCAATCGCTTTCAAGAAGTTCTCTTTGGCAGCGTCAGCATCACCCGCTTTCACGTAATAATCTCCCCGGCTGTCATACGCATTGGCGACATCTGGAGCCAACCGAACGTACATGTTGAAGCAATCCAAAGCCTTCTCCATATTCTCCTGTCCCATGTAGTAATATCCCATCATATTGAAAGGTCCTCCAATGGATCCCCAACGTTTGGTCGCTTGTTCCAAAACAACCTTGGCCTCTGCCTTTAAGTCTGATGCCATCATCACCCACGCCAAGTTAACCTGCGTAACGGGAGAGTCCGGAGCCAATGAATGAGCCATTTGCGCATTCTGGAGACGATCCCCCTGCTCAGAAGAGAGAGACTTCAGCAAATAAGCTATCGCAGGATCTTCATCATCCGCTTGAGCGAGACCCTGCTCGATGAGGCGATTCCATTCATCGGAGTCGCTATTGAACCACGCTTTCCACATGTTTCCATATCCCGCCATCGCCATAGACGGATCCATTTCGAGCAGAGAATCTGAAATCGCACTGGCCTTGTCAACATCACCTTGCACCGTATGATACAGCATTGTATAGCACAAGTCTTCTGCACCTTCAACGTCAGAAGTCACATTAATTCCATTTTTTGCTAGCATGCCTGCTTCGACATGAAACCAACGGTCCCAGCGATAACCATCGCCATTCTTGACCACTGTACCGTGAAAGTAACGATCTCCAGTAAAACTAAAATTATGAAAATGGATGACACCCATAGCGCTGGCTACAGGACCATTGATGTGCAATTCCATAACATCGACTGTGATGGAATCTTCGTAGAACCAATCCGCTGACACATTGTCAAGATTCGCATTGGACGGAGCATCCATATTCGGATGGAAATACATCGACTCTGTCGAAAGTCCGGATTTGTAGGGTTCAACTGCGGCCTCGAATCCCACCTGAGAGGTGATGTGATCCACCACAAACGCCTTGACTTCAGATTCAGACAACGATGCATCCTTGGTGGTACACGCCGTAGCAAAGACAGCGATAGCGACCAGATAAAGATAGTTTTTCATACTGTATAGAGTTAGTGGGGCAAAAGAAGGAATTCCACACCACAATGCCAAATCCTCCCTTGCCGTTCGGCATCTATGGCTCTTCCGATTGTTGCAAACGAAAAAAGCCGGCATGCGCCGGCTTTTTACTATCGAAGAAGTTTCGTTTACTTCACCTGATTCACCACGGCTTTGAAAGCATCGGGATGGTTCATGGCCAAGTCAGCCAAAACTTTTCGGTTGAGCTCAATGCCTTTTTTGGAGCATTTGCCCATGAATTCGCTGTATGACAAACCATGCTGACGTGCACCGGCATTGATTCGTTGGATCCATAGAGATCGGAATTGACGCTTGCGCTGCTTTCTTCCTGAGTAAGCATAGAGAAGTCCTTTCTCTACTGCGTTTTTTGCGACGGTCCAGACATTCTTACGGGCACCGTAGTACCCTTTGGCCATCTTGAGGATTTTTTTTCGGCGCGTCCTCGACGCGACTGAGTTGGTTGCTCTTGGCATTTTTAAAGTTCTTTTTGGTAAGCGGCGCTGAACATATTCAGACTTGATAAGCCGATTACCGGGTTAAACGTACCGGTTGGTTAGGATTGAATAGGCGTTTACGCGCAGAGCTGCATCTTGATGCTCTTGACATCAGCCTTAGAGACTGTTGTCGTGTGCGTCAAGTTTCGCTTTTGCTTCGTACCCTTCTTCGTCAGAATATGACTTTTGAAGGCGTGCTTTCGCTTAATCTTTCCACTTCCCGTGAATTTGAAACGCTTCTTGGCGCTTCCTTTGGTTTTCATCTTCGGCATGGCCTCGGATTTTATGGTTTGTTATTTTTTCTTCGGATTGAAAAGAACGGTCATTCGCTTTCCTTCTAATCGGGGCAGTTGTTCAACTGTTCCATACTCTTCAAGCTCTTGTGCAAACTTCAGAAGGAGGATTTCTCCGCGCTCTTTGAAGACGATGGTCCGACCTCGAAAGAAAACATAAGCTTTAAGCTTTGATCCTTCTTCCAAGAACTTCTTAGCGTGCTTCAGCTTGAAGTTGAAATCATGGTCATCCGTGTTCGGTCCGAAACGGATTTCCTTGACAACGACCTTCTGCTGTTTGGCCTTGATCTCCTTTTGCTTCTTCTTCTGATCGTACAGAAATTTCTTGTATTCAATGATGCGACAAACGGGCGGATCAGCATTGGGGGAAATCTCCACCAAGTCCAGTTCCAATTCTTTTGCCAGCGTTAACGCGGCGGGTGTCGACATCACTGCCGATTCCACGTTATCTCCCACCAAACGGACCTCCGACACAGTAATCTTGTCGTTGATCTTGTGAAGATCTTCCTTTCGGACGCGGCCCCTATATGGGGTCCTTTTTCTACGAATTGCTATAACTCAGGAGTTTTAAATGACACAAACTTTACTTCAACATCTCGGCGATCTCCGACTGAATCAGTTCAGCGAAAGCTTCGACTCTCATGCCTCCGACATCACCTTCTCCCTGCCTTCGCACGGAGACTGTTCCTTCTTTGGCCTCGTTTTCTCCCAGTATGAGCATGTATGGGACTTTTTCCAATTCAGCATCGCGAATCTTCTTCCCAACCTTTTCAGACCTGTCGTCTACGAGGGCGCGAATATCGTGATTTTCAAGGACTTTTGAAACACTTTCGGCATATTCGTTAAAACGATCAGAAATGGGCAAAATTTTCACCTGCTCTGGCGTAAGCCACAATGGGAATTTTCCGGCGCAGTGCTCGATTAAAATGGCAACAAAACGCTCCATGGAACCGAATGGCGCTCGGTGTATCATGACCGGACGATGCTTCGCGTTGTCTGCACCTGCATACTCCAACTCAAACCGTTCAGGCAAATTGTAATCAATCTGCACGGTTCCCAATTGCCATTTTCGACCAATCGCATCGCGAACCATGAAGTCCAACTTCGGTCCGTAAAATGCAGCTTCACCAAGTTCAACAACTGTTTTCAATCCTTTTTCGTCCGCAATTTCTTGAATCGCCTTTTCTGCATTGTCCCAATTCGCATCCTTCCCGATATATTTATCTGGATTTCCAGGATCGCGCAAACTCACCTGAGCGATGAAATCTTCGAACTTCAGTGTGCGAAAAATGTAGAGGACAAGATCGATGACCTTTCCAACCTCCTCCTTCACCTGGTCCACGGTGCAAAAAATATGCGCGTCATCCTGAGTGAATCCTCGCACGCGAGTCAATCCATGCAACTCACCAGACTGCTCGTACCGATAAACCGTTCCAAATTCTGCAAAACGCACCGGTAAATCCCGGTAACTTCTTGGCCTCGATTTGAAAATCTCACAGTGGTGCGGACAATTCATAGGCTTCAGCAGATACTCCTCTCCTTCTGCAGGAGTTTTGATCGCCTGGAAGCTATCCTCTCCATACTTCGCGTAGTGTCCAGATGTAATGTACAATTCCTTGTTGCCGATGTGCGGGGTAATCACTGGCTCATAACCTGACTTTCGCTGGGCATCCTTCAAGAAATTCTCCAATCTCAACCGCAGATCAGCTCCTTTTGGAAGCCACAATGGCAAACCCTGCCCCACTTTTTCTGAGAAATGAAAGAGATCCATTTCTTTGCCCAATTTGCGATGATCCCGCGCTTTGGCCTGTTCCAGCAATTCTAAATACGCATTTAATTCCTGTTTCTTAGGAAAAGTGATGCCATAAACCCGAGTCAACTGCTTGTTCTTTTCGTCACCCTTCCAGTAGGCACCTGCAATGCTCATCACTTTTGCCGCTTTCACAAATCCTGTATGAGGCATGTGCGGTCCTCGGCACAAGTCCGTGAAGTTTCCCTGGTTGTAAAATGTGATCGTACCGTCCTCCAAACCCTCGAGCAAATCCAGTTTGTATTCGTCGTCCTTTTCCGTGAAATAGGCAATGGCATCCGCTTTGCTCATTTCAGATCGGACAAATGGGTTCTTCTGCTTGGCCAACTCCAACATTTTGGATTCAATCGCTCCAAAATCACTATCCGTGATCGTCTGATCACCGAAATCAACATCATAATAAAAGCCGTTCTCGATAGGAGGTCCTACCCAAAACTTAACACCGGGATAAAGCGCTTCTAGAGCCTCTGCCAATAAGTGCGCTGAGCTATGCCACATGGTACTCTTGCCCTCATCATCTTTCCATGTGAGCAATTTCAAATTGGCATCAGATGTCATTTGGCGCTGTGGATCCCAAACTTCGCCGTTCACTTCGGCCGCAAGAACGTTGCGGGCTAGACCTTCACTGATACTCATGGCTACATCAAGCGCTGTAGTTCCAGATTCAACTTGGCGTTTTGAGCCGTCGGGCAAGGTGATTTTAATCATTCTCTTATCGCTTTTCTAATCGCCGCAAAGGTAAGGCCTGTCAGGACGAGAACGATGAAAAACATGCGAGCAATCCCGTTTGATTCATCCCCGGTGTCGCACACGACTCCATGGTTTCACGTGCCAATGAACTTGCGCCTCTGCCACCACCTCACCATTGGAGTCTAGCAGACGAGATGGAAGAACAAACCGACTCGCCCCATCTTGTGAAGTGCCGATCTCGGCATTCACTCTTGCAGCCAAATCATCCGGAATGTCTGCAACTGCGGTGCAATCTCCTGGAGCAGGTCGACGCAAGTACTCCACTTCTAAGCGATTCATGATCAAACGATAATCTGTCATATCAAAGCGGATCAACACGGCTATGCCTGAACAAAACTCACATGCCGTGGCCATGGCACACGCGTGCATGCCCTTGAGATGATTTTGATTGGCTCGCCGGCTGGGCAACGCTACCTGTACCTGGTCTTCGTTTAGTCCTGAAATCTTGATGCCATGAGGCGCATTGAACGGCAACACCCGCTTAAACACGACGTTTAACCAAATAAAATTACCGGATTTAGCTCGTTCAACTGCCCACGAAAACATGGTTTTCATATTCATGCCTCAGCCTCTTGCGCAACATGATTTTGAAGCACTTCAGCAATTCTAGGCTTGAAGTACTGTTCGCCCTTCATGACTTTTCCATCTTCTCGGTAAATCGGCTTTCCATCGGCTCCCAACTTTGACATGTTTGATGCCTGAATCTCCATGAAAACATCCTCTATCACATGCTCCATACCATGGCTCAATATCGTTCCACAAAGGATGTAAAGCTGATCCCCTAATGCGTCTGCAATCTCCACTGCATCGCCGGCCAGCGCAGCCTCCAGATACTCCTCCGTTTCTTCAGCCATCAAGCGATGACGCAACTCAACTGTGTCGCGTGGCAGTGCAGCCTCCATTTCTGGGGCATTGCGGATGCCGAAGCGATCATGGAATTCACGAACACAGGCGATGATGGCCTGGAAAGATGGATTTGTGCGAGGCTTTTGATTCATTTTGCTCTGAGGGCTTTAACATGATTTTATAAACTCACCAATTGAGTACTGATAGGCGAAAGGTATATTCGCAAGTGTTGTAAGCCAAATGAGCATTGAATAATCGTAGTATGGAAGAAAAAGACCCAACGACTGCCCCCATCGAATCTGCCGCAATCGAGCAGAAGACAGCAAAGGCATTCGCGGCACCCGAAGCATCGGCACCAGCTGTCACAGGAGCTCCAGACATCCGCGCATTGAATGAACGCATTCAGAAATCCAGCCATTTCGTAGATCTCCTGCGCATGGAATTGTCCAAGGTCATTGTCGGCCAGCGAGGCATGGTAGATCGCTTGTTGATTGGACTCCTGGGCAATGGACATGTCTTGCTCGAAGGAGTTCCCGGATTGGCCAAAACACTCGCCATTAAGAGTCTTTCTGAGTCCGTTGATGCTCAATTCAGCCGAATCCAATTCACCCCTGACTTGTTGCCCGCCGACCTCATCGGCACCATGATCTACAACCAGAAAGAAGAACAGTTTTCAGTAAAGAAGGGTCCGATTTTCGCCAATTTCGTTCTCGCAGATGAAATCAACCGTGCACCAGCCAAGGTGCAAAGTGCACTGCTCGAAGCGATGCAAGAGCGCCAAGTGACCATTGGACCAGAATCATTCAAATTGCCTGAACCTTTCTTGGTTCTTGCGACACAGAACCCTGTTGAACAAGAAGGCACTTATCCACTTCCAGAAGCGCAAGTGGACCGCTTTCTCCTGAAGGTGGTGATAGGCTACCCCACAAAAGAAGAAGAGCAAAAGATCATTCGAGCCAATCTTTCTTCTGAAGGAATGAGCACGCCACAAAAAGTGGTGACTACAGACGAAATCGTAACTGCTCGAAAGTTGATTCGTGAAATTTACCTCGATGAAAAAATCGAACGGTACATCGTCGACCTTGTGCATGCAACGCGAAACCCTGATGAATATGGCCTGGGACATTTGACACAACTCATCAATTTCGGTGCTTCCCCGAGGGCAAGTATCGGCTTGGGCATTGCATCGAAGGCACATGCATTCCTCAACCAGCGAGGGTATGTAACTCCTGAAGATGTGCGAACCATTGCACTCGATGTTCTTCGCCATCGCGTAGGACTCACCTTCGAGGCAGAAGCAGAGAACATCAGTGCAGAGCAACTCATCACAGAAATCATGGACCACGTTCAAGTTCCGTAATCCAAACGAGCAGCAAAACTCTCACTACAATGGATACGACGGAACTCATCCAACGCGTTCGGAGGGTCGAACTCAAGACCCGCGGATTGAGCGATCGCATTTTTTCTGGAGAATACCATAGCGCTTTTAAAGGACGCGGCATGGCCTTCAGTGAAAACCGCGAATACCAGCATGGGGATGAAATTCGAACCATTGATTGGAACGTCACTGCACGCATGGGGCACCCGTTTGTAAAAGTATTTGAGGAAGAACGAGAGCTCACGGTGTTCTTATTGATTGACATCAGTGCTTCGAATGCAACGGGTTCGCAGCAGAGAAGCAAGCACGAACTGATTACAGAGTTGAGTGCCCTGCTCGCGTTCAGTGCTATGGGAAACAACGACAAAGTCGGTGCAGTCCTTTTTAGCGATCGAATCGAACGGTTTATTCCACCCAAAAAAGGGCGGTCTCACATCTTACGGATCATCCGAGAAATCATAGAAATAGAGCCCGTTGGCACCAAAACCAACATTGCTTTTGCTTTGGAGCACTTCCTCTCTGCCATGAAAAAAAGAACCATCGCCTTCTTGATCTCAGACTTTCGCGACGGAGAATTTGAACGGCCATTGAAACAGGCTGGCAGAAGACATGACCTGGTGGCGTTGCGTGTGACCGATCCATTGGACCGGAAAGTTCCTGCCGTAGGATGGATTCCGATTCAAGATCCCGAAAGCGGCATGCATCGCTGGTTCAATAGTGGAAATCGTTTCTCGCGACAAAAACACGAGATCAACGAACGTAAACGTGAATCGCATTTGAAAGACTTATTTGCTCGATCCGGAATCGACCAAGCGGTATTGTGCACCAATAAGCCCTATGTACAACCCCTCATGCAACTTTTTGATCGCCGTGGTTGATTTCACCAAAACGTGCATTCCCAGCTTTGCCCGCGTCATCCTTCTCGGGTTGGTGGGCATTTGTGCTTCACTGCCATCGAATGCGCAATTCGTATCCATGGAATTGGATACCAACGTGATTGCCCTAGGTGACCAAACAATTCTCACCGTGGCAGCAACGCATGACCCAATGCATGGGTCGGGCTTCTTCTCCTGGCCCGCTTGGGGAGATACAATCGACGGAGGACTTGAAATCATAAAGTATCAAGGACTGGATACCATGGCCGTGGACTTGCCCAACGGAAGCTCTGGAATTCGGATGACGCAAAAACTCACAGTCACGCATTGGGATAGTGGATTTCACGCCATTGCCCCCATCCGAATGCTCTGGAATAAGGACACATTGGAGAGCAATCCAATTGGCATACAGGTGCTTATGCCCGAAGCCGGAAAATCGGGAGAGATCGCAGGGCACGCTCCCATTAGAATGACTTCATGGTCTTGGCAAGAACGCCTTAGGCAGTGGTTGCCTTGGCTTTTGGCCACCCTGTTGATCGGCGCTTTGGCAATCTGGTCGTTCCGGAAATACAAGCAACGCACACCACGAAACAAGGAGGATAGAATTGCAGTTGACACGCCACGGGAGGCTGCGCATGTCATCGCTCTGCGCACGCTGGAGGCAATTCAAAAAGACGCGGTCTGGAAAAAAGGCCAAATCAAGACCCATCATGCTTCAGCAAGCACTGCCCTTCGATTGTATCTGGAGCATCGATTCAATTTCCCCGCGTTGGAGAGATCGACGACAGAAATCATTCAGGCAATCAATCGATTGCCTTTGCGCGAAAACGACACAGAGAACCTGATTGAAGTCTTAACACTTGCAGACTTGGTGAAATTTGCCAAGTTCACGCCTGAAGTTTCCGATCATCAGCGCATCATCAGCCGTTCGATTGAATTTGTCGAAAACACCATGCCTTCCCAGGAAGCCAATGAAACATTGGCACCATGAAAAACTGGACACTCCCCCTGATTCCTCATCTGCTCGGAATGTTGCTATTTGGTGCGGCGCTTCAATACGGCAATCAACATTTTGAATGGGAAACGCCGCATTTGCTGTGGCTCGCTCTTGGAATGATTGCCCACGCCTTTCTGCGCGTGAGGAAACAACAGCCCAAAGGATTTAACGGTGTAAAATGGAGTTGGGGGACCGACCCCAAAGAAGTCAATTGGCAAGTTCGATTGTATCAAATGCTCCCGGAAGTTCCTTATGCCTTGAAGACTCTTGCCATTGGCTTGCTGTGCATTGCGGCGGCTCGTCCCCAGTCTTCTTCCTCCGTGGAAGATTTCACACGTGAAGGCCTCGACATTGTCCTGAGCCTCGATCTATCCGCATCCATGCTGAGCAAGGACTTCTCACCGAATCGATTGGAAGCTTCAAAGGAAGTTGCCATTCAATTTGTAGATGAGCGCCCAAATGACCGCATTGGTGTGGTGGCGTATGAGGGAGAAGCTTTCACTCAAATTCCGTTGACCACAGATCAACGGGTCGTGATGAATGGAATTGCCGAATTGGAGACCGGATTGCTCGAGGGCGGCACTGCAATTGGCATGGGTTTAGCGACTGCAGTTAATCGCCTGAAAGATTCCGAAGCGGAGAGCAAAATCATCATACTGTTGACCGATGGTGTTAACAATGCGGGGCAAATCAACCCCATTGATGCTGCTCAACTTGCCAAGCTAAATGAAATCCGCGTCTATACCATTGGCGTTGGCACCATCGGAAAAGCCCGCAGCCCTGTGCGAAAGGTTGGCAATCGCTTCCAATACGACTGGATTGAAGTCAAAATCGATGAAGACATCTTAAAAGAAGTCGCAAAAACCACGGGAGGACGCTATTTTAGAGCCACAAGCGAGGATAAACTCGCGAACATTTACAGCGAGATTGACCAGCTGGAAAAGACGCGATTCAACGTGCTTCGGTACAATCAAAAAACCGAGGAATTCATGCCTTTCGCGCTCGCTGCTGCGCTGGCATTGCTGCTTGAGTTTATTCTGAAACATCTGATCATCCGCACGCCGCTATGAGTCAGATCACCCCCCGCTCATCAGAGTCGAATAAGCCGACTCAACCGCAAGGGTTTCGTGTCTTTAGCACTGCCATCTCGCTGGCATTGGCAGAGGTTATCCTGTGGATTGCCATTTTGATGGCTTGGTATAGCCTGCGTCAAATTGCTCCGAATGTTCAGTTGGAACGTGGCAATTGGTGGCCCATCCTCCTCATCACACCTTTGGCTGCGTGTGTATTCGTGTGGAGTTTGAACCGCAAACAGCACCTCGCTCGTAAGCTCGCAG
>CAJQMI010000014.1 GCA_905479395.1 uncultured Flavobacteriales bacterium | reverse complement strand
GGAAACATCTTAGGAGACGATGGTTTCCTCGCCCCCGAAAACATTGTAGAAAATGATGCCGCAAAGTTCCGCTTCCAACCATGGAAAGTGGATCGATTCGGCGCAGAATACCGGGCTCGTCTGAATGCAAATATCCGCAAGCGCGAGACCAAGGTTGAAGGCATGAGTTATGGGCTAAACACCAATTGGCAAATTGGGGAGTCTCTGAATACCTTGATTTGGCAGAATGCCCCGGACTCAATCTACGGAGCCTTCGAAGGAGCCGCGACGCGCACCAATCAGCTAATTGGGACCGTAGATCCATATATGCAGTACCTGTCCCCGTCTGGAATCCGACACAATCTTCGTACGCGGTGGCAATACCTTAACAACGATAATGACAACGAACAATCAAACGGTTCTCACGTTCTCTACGGGGAATACCAGATGTTTGTCGACGGCAATCGCTGGAATATCCCAGGGCTTAAAATCACCACCGGGCTTGTGAATTTGACGGCCCTGAGCCGCGCTGAATTGTACAGCGGAGGTTCTTCAGACGGGAACAACACTGCTACCAATCAATCTGTGTACGTCCAGGTCGATCAGTCCATCGGTGATCGTTTTAATTTGTCCGGAGGCGGGCGCTATGAGCATTTCGCAGTAAACGGCAAAGGCGCAGGCAAACCAGTATTTCGCCTCGGCGGCAATTACCAATTGGCAGAAGCCACCTTTTTGAGGAGCAGTTATGGACAAGGATTCCGATTTCCAACCATTGCAGAACGATACATTAGAACTGGGTTAGGCGCACTGCAGATTAATCCCAATGAAGAACTGCGTCCTGAATATTCTTGGTCAGCGGAAATTGGTTTGAAGCAAGGATTCAAAGTGGGGGCATTTGCTGGATTCCTTGATTTGGCTGTTTTCCGTCAAGACTTTGAAGATTTTATTGAATTTACCTTTGGTCCCTGGGGACCCGATGAAGGTGAGGCGCCAACTGAAGGAAATGCCTACGGTTTAGGGTTTATGAGTGTCAATACCGGAGGAAGCAGGGTGACTGGAGGTGAAATCTCGATCAACGGACGGCTGCAATTGGACCGAGTCAGGATCGACATTCTCACGGGATATACTTACACCAATCCCGTCAGTACAACTCCTGATTTGAATTACAACCCCGACAGCACCTCGAACTACGCAGCGACGTATTACGGCACCAGCCATGACACCACAGGGTTAATCTTGAAATACCGCTCGCCCCACGTATTCCGCTTCGACGCCCAAATTTCAGGGGAAAAGTGGTTTGGCGGATTAAGCGCTCGCTACCAAACAAACCTTAGAAATTTTGATCAAGCCTTCATCTCTTTTGAAGAGAACCCCGCAATATCCGGCATCAATTGGGGTGCGCGGGATTGGTTGGAACAAAACCCGTCGCTTCCTTGGATCATCGATGCCCGATTTGGACGAGAATGGTCCAACGGTCACAAAGTGACGCTCATCGTCAATAACATCGCCAATCAAGAATATGCCATTCGGCCAATGGCAATGGAGGCGCCTCGTCTGACAACGCTGATGTACACTTACGAAATCAATTGATGTCCGACTCTCGTCCCAAACTGATTGGAATCATCCCCGCACGCTGGGGGTCAACACGATTTCCGGGCAAACCACTGGCTGAATTGGCTGGAAAAACTGTGATTGAACGGGTGGTTGAGCGCACCCTAACGGCAGGCGTTTGCGATGCTGTTTTGGTGGCCACCGATGATGATCGCATTGCACAAGCCGCCGAGCGGGCTGGCGCCGACACCCGCATGACTGATCCCAAATTGGCCAATGGCACCTTGAGGAGCCATGCCGCGCTTGTTCAATGGGAATCGGATCAATCATCCCAAGCTGACTGGATCCTCAACATCCAGGGCGATGAGCCTTTTGTGCATCCCGAGCAACTGCAAAAACTTGCCCAGCTCATTCGTAAACCGGGAGCTGGAATCGCAACCTTGGCCAGACCCAAGGAAGCCGAAGATCCCGAGCGTGAAAATCCGAATCGGGTGAAAGTCACTTGCGATCTCAACGGATCAGCCCTTTATTTTAGCCGTTCACCTATTCCATCGAGTCCAGGACCGTGGCTTGAACACGTGGGGCTTTATGCGTTTTCAAGAGGTGCCTTGGAAGCTTTGACACTTTTGCACGCGACCGAATTGGAAAAACGTGAACGGCTGGAACAACTGCGCTGGCTCGAACATGGTTGGAAAATTGCCGTAGGGCGCACCAGACACTTGACCCACGCGGTTGACACCCCTCAAGATTTGATTCAATTGCGCAGTTTATTGGAAGGCGGCGAATTGGATTAGATTTGCGGCTCACAACACGCCCGTCTCATGACACGCTATCCTCTCTTTGTATCTTACGCGCTCTTTGCAATCGCTTTTATGTTCGCAGTGGCCAACAGCTCCTGCACTTCCCCTGATTCTTCTATGGCATCTCACAACCAGCCCGAATTGAAAGAAGCTCAATTCTCCACTCCCCCCGTTGCAGAAAAACAACCTCACATCACTGAGATTCACGGCCTTCAACTGGAGGACGATTATTTCTGGATGCGCCTCAGTGACGAACAAAAAGAGGCGGATGCAGCCGATGCGCAAACCACCAAGGTGGTTGATTACCTCAACGCAGAAAACACCTACAAGACAGAGGTTATGAAGGGAACTGAGCCTTTCCAAGAAACGCTCTTCAACGAAATTGTTGGCCGCATTAAGCAGGACGATCAAAGCGTTCCATTGCTGGACAAAGGCTTCTTCTACTACAGCCGATACGAAGAGGGCAAAGAATATGCGGTTTACTGCCGCAAGCCCGGTTCATTGGAGGCGGAGGAGCAGGTGATGTTGAACGTCAACGAAATGGCTGAAGGATTCAGTTATTATTCTGTTGGTGGTCAGTCCATCAGCACCAACAACAATTTGCTCGCCTTCAGTGTAGACACAGTAAGTCGGCGTGAATACACGTTGCAATTCAAAGATCTCACCACGGGTCAAATCCTGGCCGATCGCATTCCTGGAACCACCGGTGGAGCCACGTGGGCAAACGACAACAAAACCGTTTTCTATTCCAAAAAAGATCCTGTAACGTTGCGCTCATCGCGCATCTTCAAGCACGTATTGGGAACCGATGCAAGCGATGATGTGATGGTTTATGAGGAGACCGACGAAACGTTTGGGTGCGGCATTGGAAAGTCCAAAAGTGAGCAATACCTCATGCTCGCGAGCTACTCAACCGTGAGCAACGAATGGCGCTATTTGGATGCCAATACACCCAATGGCGAATGGAAGATTATCCAGCCACGTGAACGCAACTTGGAATACAGCTGCAGTCACTACGGAGATCACTTTTACATCACCACCAACCGCGATGCAAAGAACTTCAAGTTGGTCCGCACACCCGTCACGGCGACAACCTACGAAAATTGGGAAGACGTGCTTCCGCATCGGGAGGAGACCTTGCTCGAAGGCGTTGACATTTTCAAAGATTACTTGGTGGTCTCAGAACGCACCGAAGGCCTGAATCAAATCCGCATCAAACGATGGGACGATGCTGCCGATTATTACATTGAGTTCCCAGATCCAGCCTACTCGGCCTACGTCGGTGCCAATCCTGATTTTGAAACGCAGCAACTTCGCTATGGATACAACTCCATGACCACGCCGAGCTCGGTGTTCCAAATGGATATGGTAAGCCAAGACACCGAATTGCTGAAGCAGCAGGAAGTCCTTGGAGGCATGTTTGATTCGGCCAATTATGAAAGCGAGCGTGTGATGGTTGAAGCACGGGACGGTACCAAAGTGCCTGTTTCGATTGTTTCGCGCAAAGGCGTCAAAAAGGACGGTAGCAACCCGCTTCTCTTGTACGCTTACGGCAGCTACGGCTACAGCATGGATGCTGGATTTTCGAGCACGCGGTTGAGCCTGCTGGACCGCGGATTCGTTTATGCCATTGCACACATTCGAGGAGGACAAGAAATGGGGCGCGATTGGTATGAAGACGGAAAAATGTTCAACAAAAAGAACACATTCACCGATTTTGTCGACTGCGGTCAAGCAATGGTAGACTTGGGCTACACGTCACCTGAGCACTTGTATGCCATGGGTGGCTCTGCCGGCGGTTTGCTCATGGGTGCGGTCATCAACATGGCACCTGCATTGTTCAACGGAGTGATTGCTGCAGTGCCTTTTGTAGACGTCATCAATACGATGTTGGATGAAAGCATTCCGTTGACCACAGGAGAATTTGACGAATGGGGAAATCCAAAAAACAAGGATTCATTCGACTACATGATGTCTTACAGCCCTTATGACAATGTGAAGGCTCAGGATTATCCGCATATGCTCGTCACGACTGGTTACTGGGACAGTCAGGTGCAATATTGGGAGCCTGCGAAATGGATGGCCAAGTTGCGCGACACCAAAACCGACGACAACCTACTGATCATGGATTGCAACATGGAAACCGGCCACGGTGGGGCATCAGGTCGATTCAAGCGACTTCGTGAAACCGCCATGGAATATGCCTTCTTCATGATGCTCGAAGGGATCGAAGAGTAACAAGACGTTTGCCCATGAAGCGTTACCGGTTACTGACCAAAGAAGAACTCGACGCGGTCCGCCCTGAATTTGTGCGTTATCTCGCATCTGAAGGCTTAGCTGCTGATGATTGGAAGGAGAAGTTGGCCCACCACCCTGAAGAAGTTCAGGAATGCCTGGAAGAATTCAGTCAACGTTTCTGGGAAGGAGCAACATCCGCCATCAAATGCATCGAACACACACCGTCTGAAGGTGATGTATGGATGTTCCAGTTTGAAGAAACAGAAGCGCTGTTGATCCGCTGCGTTCGGCGAGGAGATGATATCACCTGGTCGCAAGGCGGTAAAAAATTCGAGCAAGAAGCCCGCGGCCAAGAAATTTTTCAATTGTTGGAACAAGGCGCAAAGCCCTTTGATCCTGAACGGTTCAAAGCATGTCACGAAGAAATGAAGGCTGCCACGAGCCCAGGCCGTTAAACCGGCAATGGGCCTGACCGAAAAGCCTCTTCGGGCAACTCAAAGCCGCGTGCTGAGAGCCATACAGCTACATCATTTTCTACAGGATTGTGCCAATTCACTTCAAGGCCAGCTTGGCGCGCGCCCTCGACATGTTGTTCGCTATCGTCAATGAAGATGGCCTTGTTCGGATCAATTCTGTGCCGGGAACAAAGGGATAAAAAAGCCTGAGGATCCGGTTTTCTCTGACCCATTTCGTGGCTGTAATGAATCCCCTCAAAGGACCCGCGAAAAGCAGAGAGACCAAAGCGTTTTTCCATCCATGCTTCAAAAACATTCGCATGGATAACATTGGTATTGGAAAACAAGAAAAGCCGCGTTTGCAGGCCAAGCGCTTTTACCAATGCAATTCGGGACGGATGCATTCCCGTCAATATTGAATTCCATGCGTCTACAACCTCTTGACGCGTCGTTTCTGGCGCGCAGTGGGACTGCATCTGCGTGTAAAAATTATCCGGACTGATGCGTCCACATTCCAGGTCGTCGAACATCGGAGACTGGGCTGATTGTTGATAGAGCCCAGCAAAGTCTGCAACCCCCAAGTCTTTGAATGCACGAATGGGCGCGCCATAATCGATGTCGTACAGAACCCCTCCAAAATCCAAGATCAATGCCTCGGGCAACCCTTGCTCTGTCATCTCGATAAAAACACTCAGTGAGCCGCACCAACCCTTTTCAACCACGCACGCTCAGTGGACGATTCGCTGCGCAATTCCGCCAATTGGGTGCGTGCTGAATTTTCGTTGAAGTGCGTGGAATACGTTACAACATGCAGTCCGTTGTCTTGTCGAAATACCTCTGAATCAAATCCTTTCCGAGTCAGCCCAGCCGACAAATTCAACGCATTCGATTCGATTGAAAAAGACCCGGCGACCAACATGTACATCGCATTGCTTTCAGCGACGACTAAAGCCTCCTTTGGCTCTTCTATCTTCTCCTCAATCGGCTCAACATTGGTCGCTTTCCCTTCCACAATTGATTCCCAAGTGGGCACCTCCTCCTCGACGAATCGAGGTTGGTAAAATACTTGGTCATAGGACTGAATGCTGACCGGAATCGCGCTCATCAAGGCAGCGTCATCGCCCATGCTATCAGCAAAAAACATCCCAGCGCCTCCGATAACGGGAACCGCAATCGCTGCCGCAATTCGGAGCCAGGGCGCTTGGTTATCTGCAAGATTCGCTTGGGGCATCGAGATGATACGACCCGCTGGCTGAACAGATTTCTGCTCGGTCTGAGCATTGAGAAGAGGAAGGGGGATTCGCTTCAAACCAAAGGAGCGTAAAATCCGCTCCATCTCCTCGTCTGGCATGAACATCATGTGTCCTTGCTCTCCGAAAAAGAGCCGACCGACCTGTTGAATTCGAACCGTCTTCCCTCCTTGCATTTCAGCCTTCAACGCTGCCGATTCAGCCTCCACTTGAACCAACGCCTCATCCAATGATATTCGCAGCTTTCGCGCAATGGATTGCACCAAAACACCATCATGATGCACAATTCGTTCATTGAACAAGATGCTCCGCGAAGGAGGAATCAATTCTTGACGGCTGTCGTCATACTTCGCCGGCTTTCTGTTGCAAACGAATCCGCCCAACCCAGGAACAACGATGCAATCGTGATCCAAAAACAGGCGATGAAGGTGGTGATCTAAAAGGTTCATGCTGTCACATTTCGTGTGCCAATGAGCCCTCGAATGTAGGAGAAACAATCCGCTCTTGCAAGACGCAACTGACGTTTCAGGTGTTGCGCAATAAAATCAGCGCAACAGGGACACCGTTCCTGTCTTCAGCCTAGGACCGTCACGCAGTTCGTAGCGCATGCGCCAGAGGTAGACTCCGTCTGGCACAAAATGGTCCGAATCCCTCAATTGATTGTTTCCAATCCACGGCACGTTGGGATCCTCGGTATAAAAAATCTGCTCGCCCCAACGGTTGTAAATCTCCAGCCAAAAACCCCTCGGATCAATCCCTTCGACCATGAACACATCGTTCACACCGTCATTGTTTGGCGTAAAAGCTGTCGGCACATACAACGGGTAAAACACATCCAAGAAAACACTGTCTCGAGCGGTGCAGCCTTCTGGTGATATACTTTCCAAGACAAACCACTGCGGCCCCTGCACGTCAACCACTGGCGTAGGGCAATCACTGCAGCTCAGCCATTCGTCGGGCGTCCACCAAAGTGTGTCCGCATCCACCGTTCCAAAGAGCCGAACTTGATCCAGCCAATCGACAGACCGGTCCGGGCCTGCATCGACATAAGGTGGTTGCCAAACCTGAACCGTGATGTCTGTGCTCCCAGTGCATCCGAATTGATCAGTGACATACACCGTGAAAGTGGTCGTTTCAATAGGAAATACCTGGGTTGTTTGCGCTGTAGGGCTTGCCGCCAATCCAGATGGCGTCCAAGAGTAATTCACGCCATCAGAAGCGCTTAATTCCATGGTTTCACCACGGCACATCCAACCTCCGCCAGTAGCATCGGCCGAAGGCGCAATCAATTCAACGCTCACACTGTCTACACCGATACCGCATACATTGGCTATTTGCACCGAAAATGTTGTGTTTTCCGAGGGAGAAGTGAAGGTGTTTTGCGAAAGAGGGTTCGTGACCAATTCCGCAGGCGACCACAGATAACTCATTCCCTCGCTTGCCTGCAAAAAAGTTCCTTGACCTTCGCAGAGGAAAATCGTGGGATAGACCTGACCGCCTGGCAAAGATTGAACCACATTGATGGTCACTTCTTCCTCGGCCAAACAATCGTTTGGACTGGAAATCAAAGCCGTATAGGTTGTCGATTCTGAAGGGCTTGCCGTTGTCGATTCTGAAGTTGGTGAACCCAAGCCCACAGTAGGAGACCAAATGACATCGCTGCCTCCTGTGGCCTCTAAATCAACCACGTCGCCCAAGCAAATGGTCATGTCTGCAGTAATATCTGTCACCAATACTTCCACCACCACTGTTACTTCAGCACTGCCTGTTCCACATTCATTCGAATCCTCCACGGTATACGTCGTGGTCTGAAGCGGCGTCACCAGCGGATTTGGCAAGGATGGATCATCCAATGTCGGGTGTGGTTGCCAGACAAGTCCATCCGTTCCATACGCCTGCAGATTCGTGCTTTCTCCCTCGCAAACAGGAGGAACCTCATCAATCAAAGGCTGCGGAATTTCTTCAATAAACAGTGTAGCAAATGCGGTATCTGGTTCCAAGCATCCGCCACTTGCCGTTGCATCCGAAACGATTAGCATCACATCCCACTCGCCAGGTGTGAGGTAAACATATTCTGGATTTTCCTCATCACTGATACTCAAGTCACCAAAATCCCAAACGTAATCATTGCCCCCAATGGAGTTGTTGACAAACTGAATGGCTTCGCCCGCACAAATCAAATCGGGAGCGTCAATATCGATATCTGCCACCAGTGAACCCAAGTTGAATTTGAAAACGCCCAAGTTGCAATTGGAAGAGGGATTGGTTCCAGACCAAGCCCCTGCGGTTGTCGGAAAATCATCCCAGCCTCCGCAACCTGCGCAAACGGCTTGGTAAACCGTGCCGTTTTTGTCAAATCGGGAGGTTCCGCCGTCCACATGTTCATTCGAAAAAGTGCCTCCAAAAAACGTTCCATAAGTCAAGTCCGCTGCTTCAGGGGCCAAAACACCCAACCAAAAGTCACTGCCATCGGTTCCAATCTGATAGGCATCCACCGTTGTGGGCATTCCACTTGTGGTCGATTGCCCCGCATTGGAACTGTTGCTGTTGTTGGTTACGCCTCCCCAACCGCTGATGTACATCTCATCGCAATCAGACACCAAGAACGCTGTAGGGCTTATGTCGATACCCGACTGCGGCAGCCCCACACGGGTCACCCAATCCACCGCATCCAACGCTGCTGAGAATCGCACCACGAAGGTGCTTCCATTCGGATTGTTGGCATAGACATCTCCAACCAAGGCAAGAGACGAACCCACCGTCTGGCCGCAAAGATGGGGCCGGTCTTCCGTGTCCAATTGGACAAAGTAAGATTGGTCGTAATCATCCGTTCCGAAGTAACTCGCTCCCTCCAAGATGGGCATCTCCGGTGCATAATTCAGCGCAAAAACATAGCCGTCACTCTCTCCTGCTAAATTGGGCTGATACGCATCAGGCGAAGTCGGCAAATCATCGCTCCTGGTTCCACCAGCGATGTAGGCCAGTGTGCTACCCTGTGCAAATTGAACGGCATAGGCTGCGTCATCTTGATTGCCTCCGAAATAGGAAGAGAATTCAAGTTCAGAAAGATCCTCTGACATTCGGAGTATCAAGGCATCACTGGTTCCGTTCAATCCCGGGTCAAATGCATTGACCATGGGGAAATCATTGCTTCGCGTGCTGGTCGCAATCCACACGTCTCCTTGCGGGTCTATCATGACTTCTCCGCGACAAACATCGCCGTAGTTGTAATTGAGTTGGGGGCCCAAGTTCAAACCATCGTTTTCGGTTCCTCCAATAAAACTAGATCCTGCAAGTGACCCGTCCATTCCGTCGATTTTGGAGACGATGATGTCGCAGCCTTCCGCAAAAGATTGATAAAAACTGTAGCCTCCAAGGTCAATAAATGGTCCTCCGACAAACGTCTCTTGGAAAGCCCCAGTGGTCGTTGGAAAATCCGCTGATCCGGTGGTGCCCATCGCGTAGATATCCCCCGCGGAGTTGGTGACCAAACTGTGCGGATAATCGAGGTTGGACCCTCCTAGATAGGTGCTGTATTCGAGGTTGGTACCGTCCGCTGAAAACACGCTAATTCCAAAGTCGAAATCACCTCCATTGTACACGGCGTCAAAAGCACCTGCTGTTATCGGATAACCCGCTGCTCGCACACCGGAACCACCGATCAGTCTCCCTTCATCATCGTATGCCGCTGTAAATCCCCAGCTGTCTGCTGAAGAACCAACGTAAGAAGCAAACTCAATTTCCGGGTCTATGATGAGCGGCCTTGTGGAGTCATAGTCTCCAATCTCGAAAGTGACACGATACGCTCCATTTTCAATCGATTGCAAGCGATATGCGCAAGCCACCTCTTCCATCCGGCTTCCATTCATTTGATAGGCAAATGGTGCCGCCTCGGTAATGTGGCCCCATGCTCCTGAAACAGACAAACCCTTTCCTACTGATGGGCCAAGCAGGTGCTTCAGTGTCCCATCAGATTGCAAAACCGTTTTCAATCCGCTGTAAACAGATGCAATTTGAGAGGGATCAGACCCCGGATCTACTTTCCAATCGCATTTGATGTGAGCCGCATCACCCCGCATGCCGTCAATTGAACCGTGAATTCCTGGCCAAACATTGGCCAATTTCAGCTTCCCAGAAGGCTGCACACCATGCGCCCATTTTGAAGGGTCGTCACCGCGGTAATACGAAAGATGATAATCTGAATTTTGGTTTGCTGTGGTTTGAAAATCGGAAGAACAACCCTCCCACTCCACATCCAACACATATTTGGTTAGGCCCGAAGGAGTTTCGTGACGCGCAAGGGCATCGTAACCAGATGCAAGCATGCCTGCTTTCCAACCCTGATTCGTCAACCACCAATCACCTCCGTAAATCCGGGCCTCCGCGCGGACTTCACCGTGGAATTGACCTTCATTCGGAACAAACCACACCCCTTCTGGCGCATGCCCACGCTGAACAATACGAGCGTCTTCGCCCTCAGACTGGGCAAAAGCTAGAGCATTCGATCCCATCCAAACGATAACTAGAAGGGTCGTAAATATGTGTTTTTCGATGCGCAACATGAAGCAGCCGAAAATTGCTGTCAAACAAAGAACGCACAAAAGGCCTTGCGAGTTGCCTTCGCTTCGACCACCGAAAGAACTTCAATGAAGAATCAAGCAAGCTGCTCTGTGAGCAGTCGCATTTCAATCACAGGAGACATGCGTTCGTGCAAAATCCGATGCACTGAATCAGCAATGGAAATGTCAACAGAAAACTGCTCGTTCATGCGGTGAATCCCCTTGGAGCCATTGAAGCCTTCGGCAACCATGTTCATCTCCATCATGGCGCCTTTGACACTGTAACCCTTCCCGATCATCATTCCCAATGTGCGGTTCCGGCTGTGCGGGCTGTAGGCCGTAACGAGCAGATCGCCCAGGTATGTGCTTTCCTTCACATCTCGATCCAATTCATGAACCGCAGCCAAAAATCGCTTCATCTCTTGTGAAGCATTGCTGATGTAAACACTGAGAAAATTATCTCCGTAACCCAATCCCAAAACGATTCCAGCGCCAATGGCATAGATGTTCTTGAGCACAGCCGCAAGCTCCGCACCCACGACGTCTTGACTGGTCTGCACACGGATGTATCGTGTTGCAAATGCTTCAGACAAGGTTTGAGCGAGGTCCAGATCGGGACAAGCAAGGGTGAGATAACTGAGCTTTTCACGGGCCACTTCTTCCGCGTGACATGGGCCTGCCAAGAGGCCAATCCGTTCATACGGAATGCCAAACTGCTTGTGCAAGTAGCGCGCTGGGATGCTATCGTATTCGACCACCATGCCTTTGATGGCATTGATGATGATTTTGTCGTGCATGCGCTGTGGGTTCTGCGCTTTGATCACTTCATCCAAATGGATGGACGGGATGGCAAAAATCAATACATCACTCGAGTCAATGACCTCTTGCATGCTCGTGGATACCGTGATTTTTTCGGAATCAAACGATATGCTCTGAATGTAATTTGGGTTGCGACCAAATTCTTTCAAGTGGTCACGAGTCTCCTCGCGGCGCACCCACCAATTCAAATGTTCTTTGTTGGTGAGAACCATCTTGGCGATGGCAGTGGCCCAGGAGCCGCTTCCGATGAGTCCGTAGCGCAAGTTTGATGGCATGAGTTCAAAGGTAATGGAGAGCGGGTTGTGTCTGTCGGAAAAGTGAGGCGGTCCGGTCTCCGAGCGCTACCTTTGCCCACGCATTCAGCACATTCGAATCAACATGAGCGACGATCTCCTCAAAAAAGTCATCAGTCACGCCAAGGAATACGGCTTCGTATTCCCTTCCAGTGAAATTTATGACGGCCTTTCTGCAGCCTATGACTACGGCCAATTAGGCGCAGAATTAAAAAATAACATCAAGCATTACTGGTGGACCGCGATGGTTCGCATGCACGAAAACATCGTCGGCATCGACGCATCTATTTTCATGCACCCCACCACTTGGAAAGCTTCGGGTCACGTGGACGCCTTCAACGATCCGTTGATTGACAACAAGGACTCAAAGAAGCGATACCGTGCTGATGTGCTCATAGAAGATCACATCGCCAAGATTGAGGCGAAAATCAACAAGGATGTTACCAAGGCTGCGAAACGTTTCGGGGATGCCTTTGACGAACAACAATTCCGAGAGACCAACGGACGAATCTTGGAGCGTCAAAAGCAAATAGATGACATCTATGGACGGTTCAAATCCGCCATGGAAGCAGAAGACTTGACAGCTGTGAAGGCGCTCATCGAAGACCTCGGCATCGCAGATCCCGATACCGGAAGCCGCAATTGGACAGACGTGCGTCAGTTCAACCTCATGTTCAAAACCGAATTGGGAGCGGTGAGCGGAGACAGCGGAATCATCTATTTGCGCCCTGAAACAGCCCAGGGGATTTTTGTCAATTACCTCAACGTCCAGAAAAGTGGACGCATGAAACTGCCCTTTGGCATTGCCCAAATCGGAAAAGCATTCCGCAACGAAATCATTGCACGTCAATTCATTTTTCGCATGCGCGAATTTGAACAGATGGAAATGCAATTTTTCGTCAAACCAGGAACGCAAGAAAAATGGTACGAGTATTGGAAAGAGGCACGTCTCAATTGGCACAAGGCTTTGGGATTCGGAGATAACATGCACCGATTCCACGACCACATCAAATTGGCCCACTACGCTGATGCAGCAGCGGACATCGAATTCAACTTTCCCATGGGATTCAAAGAATTGGAAGGCGTGCACTCGCGAACCGATTTTGACTTGAAACAACACGAAGAACACAGCAATAAAAAATTGCGCTACTTCGACCCTGAGACTCAAGAAAGCTATGTGCCCTATGTGGTAGAAACTTCGATTGGCTTGGACCGTATGTTTTTGGCAACGCTGAGCGCTGCACTACAAGAAGAAACACTCGAGGACGGATCTCAGCGCACAGTCTTGCGAATTCCGGCGCCTCTCGCACCGGTTAAGGCAGCTGTATTGCCATTGCTCAAAAAGGACGGTTTGCCAGAAAAGGCGCGGGAAGTGTTGAAAATGCTTCAGCTCGAACACAACGTCCAATACGACGAAAAAGACGCCATTGGAAGACGGTACCGCCGACAAGATGCCATTGGAACCCCTTTGTGCATCACCGTCGACCATGACACACTCACTGACCATGCCGTGACCATTCGCGACCGGGATACCATGGCGCAAGAACGCGTTCCTATTGTTGATTTAGCGGCGCGAGTACAAGAAAAAGTAAGCCTTGCACAACTGTTCAATTCTGCCTCATGAACCTGACCGATCTTTCCCTCAAAGGCGAGCGCGCATTGATCCGCGTTGATTTCAATGTTCCGTTGAATGAAGCGCGAGAAGTGACCGATGACACTCGGATTCGCGCTGCGTTGCCAACCATCCAACACGTTTTGGCCGAAGGCGGCTCTGTGGTGCTCATGTCGCACTTGGGACGACCCAAAGGCACGGACGAACGGTACAGCCTCAAACACATTTTACCGCGGCTTGAAGCCTTGCTTGGCCAAAGCGTAAAGTTCGCAAGCAATTGCGTCGAAGACGTTGCGCTAGATGTGACGCAATCCCTCAAGCCCGGAGAAATTGCGCTGCTCGAAAACCTGCGCTTCCATCCTGAAGAAAAAGCAGGGGACGAATTCTTTGCGGGACAACTTGCCGAAAATGGCACTGTCTACATCAACGATGCCTTTGGAACCGCGCACCGCGCGCACGCATCTACGGCCGTTATTGCCAAATTCTTCCCGGAAGACAAAGCTTTTGGGTTATTACTCGCCAAAGAAATCGATGCTCTGGAAAAGGTGCTCGCCCACCCCCAAGCACCTCTCACTGCAATCATTGGCGGAGCTAAAGTCAGCTCCAAACTTGGCATCATAGAGCATCTTATCGGACGCGTCGATCGCTTGATTGTTGGAGGCGGAATGGCCTACACGTTTGTTCAGGCTCAAGGTGGCAAAATTGGTGATAGCTTGGTCGAATCCGAAATGCATGCACAAGCGCTTGCAATCCTGGAAAAGGCGCAAACCACAGGAACGGAATTGTTGTTGCCACACGACACCTTGATCGCAGATCAATTTGCAGCTGATGCTGCCACAGATGTAGTGACTACTGAAAATATTCCTGACGGTTGGATGGGCCTCGATATCGGACCGGAAACTACCCAACGATTTGTGGAAGCCGTGCTCAGCTCAAAAACAGTACTCTGGAACGGACCGATGGGAGTCTTTGAAATGGACGCTTTTGCCAAAGGAACAAACGCCGTGGCTGAAGCCTTGGCCAAAGCAACCTCTGAAGACGATGCCTTCACCTTGATCGGTGGCGGTGACTCCGTAGCAGCTATCAACAAGGCAGGATTGGCCGAACGTGTGAGTTATGTCAGCACCGGTGGTGGTGCCATGCTCGAATACTTGGAGGGAAAAGAATTGCCAGGAATAGCAGCCATTCGTTCATGAATATTGGGCATCGAATCGGATTTGCACTGATTTGCACTGTTCTGGCTTGTGCGTCGATGCGCGCTCAAGACCGTGTAAACGTATACCCTGACAACCGCATGCTTTGGAGCGACATGATGCTTCATGCTGAACAAGGGCTGATTCGAGAAGGACAAGGCTGGCGAGGAACCGTGCTCTGGACCACCCGAACGGGCGAATTGTTCGAAGGGTATTCAACGAGTTCCTTTGACTTGAAATTCACGGTGCGCGATGGCCACTTGATCCAAGGCGATTCGAATTTCAGTGACGCGATTCTTTATACGTTGGATGGAAAAAACCTCTACATCGGAGACAGCACTTTTCCTTTGGATTTGGTCTACACCTTGCAGCAAGATGCTTTCGACCCCAGCTCTTTTGGGCTGTACAAAGAAGACAGCATCAGCGTGTTCGACCGCATCTGCGTGTTTGAAGGTGCACCTTCCCCCGAAGTCTTGTTCGGGTTTTTGTTGGCCCTCGGCTTGCTCTGAATCGCTCAGTGGTTTCAGGCCACGGCCTGCAGCTCCTCCACTCGGAAGTCAAACTGTTCCATGATCTGATTGGTGAGCAACTTCTCGCACGCCTCCTTCACTTGTGCCTCTGCTTCTGCTTGATTTGCTGCCTCCACCTCCAATGTGATGTGCTTGCCAATTCGCACATTATCAATGCCGGCAAGTCCAATGTTTTTCATGTTGCTCGACACGGCCTTTCCTTGAGGATCTAACAAGGCTGGCAAGGGCATGATGTCAATGGATGCGGTGAATTTCATGGTCGAGGCTTAAGAATGTGTTGGGTCCGGTTGAATGAATTTTCCGAAGAATGCATACAAAAGTAACGCGGCTTGCAATCCCAAACCGAACGCACGACCAAAAATTGCCACCACGATTCCAACAATGACCAAGCCACCCAAAAGCATGACGCGTTTCCGGTCGTACACTGGATTTTTCCCCCATCCCTTGAGGTCCATCATTGGGCGATCGCTAATCATCCACCAGGGAATTAGAGTCGACCCAATTGCAGTCGACGCCACTACGGTCACCATTCCACCAACTCCGTACAAGCCCCACGATCCGAACATTTCATATTGCGCGCCAACTAGCAGCGTACCAATCCACCAAAGCGCACCCGCCGGTGCAGGCATACCTCGAAATCCAGAACCATCGGCCCCTGCAGCGTATTCGACGTTGAAACGGGCCAGACGCCAGGTCGCCGCCATGGCCATCGTAAGCGGCAAAAATTTGACCAATACTGGGACTGCTGGCGCCCAGGCATGAAGGAACATGACCCCCACTATTGCAGGTGTCACCCCACTCGAAACAGCATCCGCAATGCTATCCAATTGCACGCCCATCGGCCCTTCAGTGCGGGTCCACCGAGCTACGATGCCGTCCAGAAGGTCAAACAACTGACCGGTAAGCCAAATTAAAGCAAGCGCCAACATGCCCCATCCTCTCTCTGATTGAGCCAAAGCTCCGAACTCCACAAACGTCTCTCCGGAGAGCAATCCGTTTACTGCCGAACCAAAAGGCCAGATGAAGAGCCCTATGATGACCAGTACTCCGGACAGCAAGTTGCCCATGGTCAGTGCGTTGGCGTAATATTTATGAAGTCCCATGCCGCGAAAGTACATTTCTCCCCCCAAGAATGTAACCTCCCTGCGTGGTTTTCGTATATTTGTTCTCCTGTTGTAAAAAACAGACATGAGGGTCCGATGGCCGAGTGGCTAGGCTCAGCTCTGCAAAAGCTGCTACAGCGGTTCGAATCCGCTTCGGACCTCAACGATTGAAAAGGAAGCCCCGTTATCGCAATGATAACGGGGCTTTTTTGATTCTGAAGGGGCAACAGCCAGTGTTTCTATGCCTTCTCTTTAAGCATTCCAATCATCAATTTTCATCCAATGCTAATCTGAAGTGATTTAACTCCACCAACTGAATCATTGAGCGTACAGTCTGTACGCTAGTTTGCACCAAAGAACCGACCTTATATAATATTGTTCTTGGGCATTAGAGGTGTTTTATAAATACATTAGGCGCGTTTTTATCTATCTTCGTCTAAACCCAATTGCTTCATGAAATACTTTCTAATCTTGTCCCTTGCGTTGTGCACGGGATTAATCAGTGCGCAGGCCCAGACTCCAATGGAGTTTCACAGGGTATTGACAGGTAATTCCTCGTCAACAAACATAACCCTGGACCTGGATCCGTTTGCTATTCAAAGAACACTTGACTCAATCCAATTGCTTCATGAACGAATGGCTATTGGTTTGGAAGGCGGATCAATAACGGGGGTAGCGAATAGCGTTACAGTTGAAACATTCTTGCGAAGTAAGGGGTCAATAACCATCGATGGAGTGAGCAACCTAGATACGACCAACGTTGATGGCCAATTAACTGTCATTGGAGTGAGCAACTTAGATACCACCACCGTCGATGGCCAATTAACTGTCGATGGAGTGAGCAACTTAGATACCACCACCGTCGATGGTCAATTAATCGTGAAAGCTTCTGCGGCGGGAAATTATAATGATGATAATATTCCTGCAATCTCGATCGAATTAGAGGGCACAGAATCACCGCACAGAAACACGAATTTTATCGAATTTTCTTCAGGAGACCATGCCCTTGGAAGGGTGGAAGGGCAAAATATGCCTCAAGAATGGATTTCATATGGCGATGCTTTCGAACAACTTTTGGTTAGCGGTGCGACAGGGCTGGCTTCCACGGCTGTGAATACAGGCATGGACATGATCAGTGAAACGCTTTCCACGAATGACAACAATGCTGCCTACGATACGTTTTCAGATGGACAATCTCCGACTGATGCTTTTAACAGCCTGCTCGGGACATTTACCACTGATTTTGGACTTGGTTTGGTCGGAGGTTCAATAACCATTGTGAAAGACATTGGAAATACGATCGCATCCATCTGGGGCGCTTGTTATTTAGGCGCAGGATGTGACGATATCGTCACAGCTCTTTTTGATTTAATCGACGATGCTAGTAACCTCGGCTTGCATGTATACGGCTCATACGGCTGGGAAGGTGCTGAAGTCGGAAATGGAGGAATTGCATTTGAAAGCGTTGGTGCTGATTACGCAGAGTGGCTTGAGAAAGAGGTTAATTCAGATTTATTATTCTCCGGAGATGTAGTAGGAGTGAGAGGGGGAAAGATTTCCAAATCTTTTGATACTGCTGAAAGATTCATGGTCATTTCAACGAACCCTACAGTCATTGGAGCGATGCCAAATCCATCATTGGAACAAAATTTTGCTCGGGTAGCTTTTATGGGACAGGTCCCAACAAAAGTTACAGGCCTTGCACGAAAAGGTGACTTTATTTTGCCTTCTGGCAATAATGATGGCCTCGCGATTGCTGTTGCCCCTTCTGCGATGAGAACAGCAGATTACAGACGCATAATTGGAACGGCATGGGGAAATAGTTTCGGACACAATACTGTTTCCATGATCAACGTAGCGGTCGGTTTAAATGATAACCTTCTTGCAGCTCAAGTAGAGAAACTTGAAGCAACGCTAAGTCGAGTAGAATCGGCAATCTCTAAACTCGACCCCGATTACGAGGCATCTATGCCTCAGCAAAAAAATCTCCAAACATTTACCAAAGCGAATTCAAAGCAATCTTCAATTCGAAAAAAGTTGTCGGCCCAGAGGGTTTCAATATCAGGAGGTAATGAGAAAACAGAGGATAAATTGAAGTCCATTTTCGCAGAAGCACAAGTCCTAGCGCTTGAATCGGGAGTGGACTTAACGAAGTTGCCTTATCTAGCCGAGGTTTTTGCCGATCCGCTCAACCTTGAACTGAGGAAAGAGGCGACAGATTATTTAAATAAGCGCCAAGCACAATTACGGGTGATTGAGGGGTCGCTCCACGCGAAGGTTCAATCAAAGGCCAAAGCGGCCGACGCGCGCGGAGAAAACGTTGAAGTGGATCCCTACTTCATGCTGAAGCCAGTCAACAAATAATACTACGGATATGAAAAATTATTTCAGGATAGTTGTTTTGTTGGCTTCAACAATTGCGTTTCAAGCCCCCTGTTTGCAAGTGAATGCTCAGTCAGACGAGATTGGCATGACCGAAAGTCAACAAGAGACTTTGGTCGGTTTTGGTGAATTATTAGACTTCATACCTCTCTTTGAGTTATTAGAAGACGCTGTTGAAATTTTGGAGGGATTGGTTTCGCAGGCATGGGACACCATTAGCCCCATTGTTACGGTAGTCACGGATACCGTTGGAGACGTCATCTCTGCGATCAGCAGCATGGACGCGTTTCAAGTCGTTCTGGACGGATTGGAAAGCACATTAAGCGCCCTGTCGACCACAGTATCCGCTCTTGAAGGTATCGTTGACGCCATTGAATCAGCCATCCCGTGGATGGCTTTAAATGAAGATGATGCGGAACTATCGGATATCGGGGATTTTGAGACGGTATCTGATCTGCCGGATGAGCCTAACGGGGGGTTCGAGGCAGGAGAATTTGACGACTTAATTGTCGTTTTGCCACAAGTTGATGACGCTGGCAACCCTTCTAATCTCATGGTCCTTACAAACCCCAATGCTTCATTGACAGGAGCCGCGGCTTCCTTTTATTCTGAATCGTCTACAGGAAATCCCTGGGGGGATATTTGGGTCAACCCAACCATTATTGATCCTGTTTTTCAAGGAAACATTCATGGATTAGAAGCGTCAGATATTGGATTAGGGCAAATCAACAATACCTCCGATTTAGATAAGCCTATTTCCACTGCGTTGGAAGAGGCACTGAATTCAAAAATTCAAATCACGATAGTTGCTCCGGAAAGTAACACCAGTCCTTGTGCAGTTGGACAAGTATTTACGGATGAAGATTATTTTTACGTCTGTGTCGCCCCAAATGCCTGGAGCCGCACCAATCTAGAGGGGTCATGGTAACTCGAAACGCTATTCAATCCGTTGCAGTTGGTTTACTTCTGTTCACGGGCTTTAATGCGAATGCGCAGGAAAGCAATTCTGACGCCTTTGGAATGAGTGAATCTGAACAAGAGGTTCTGACGTCTTTCGGTGATTTAATCACAATGATCGGTGACTGGGATATTTTGAATGCGGCTTTTGACGCTGTAGAAGATGTGTATGATTTGGTTGACGACGCAATTTCCGAAGTGCAGTCAGTAATGACCAACATATTAGACAACTTAGGAGTCCTTCAACCGGCAATAGATGCTTTTAACAGTGCGGTTGGCTTGCTGAATTCAGCGATACAAACATTGAACGAGCTCATCTCCTCCATTGAAGCCGCTTGCTCTGTTCTTGAAGGAGTTTTTAGCGACTTCCTGGGTGGGATTGGTGATTTTGCGGAAGATGTGATTGACGGGGTTGGAGATGTGGCTGACGACGTTGGAGATGGGCTTAGCGACGTTGGTGAAGGTTTTTGTGATATTTTTTGTCTTATTCTTTCTGACAATGGTGAACCCTTTGCCATTGAGGCAGGCCAGAGTGAATCAGGCGCCAACACTGGAGGGTCTGTTGGTCCATTGGCTGCCTTTTCATCCGTCGGTAACGACGGAACCTCAAGTGCTCTGCATCCAACTTATGCCGTCTCCAGCTTCAGTGACAATTACTTTTTCCAAAACCCTGTGATTGTAAATCCGATATTTGACGAAACAACACTTGATGTAAACTTGAATGTTTTCCAATTGGAGCATGTCGATAATACCTCAGATATAGAAAAGCCTGTTTCTCAAGATGCTGCAATAGCGCTGAATCATCGCGCGGAATGGCGCAGCGTTCCAATCGGACAATTCGCTCAAGGGGCAGTGAATGACCTGTCATTCGACGAAGACTTTCTCTACGTGTGTATCGCTCCTAATCAATGGTCAAAAGTCCCTTTGAATAGTCAGTGGAATTGATCGGAAAAGGGCTTTAAACCCAGCATTAGCATGGGAAAAGTGTCAACAGAACGCAAGGTTTGTCAACACAGCGAAAACCCCAAAACCAGTCCGCTTCGGACCTCAACGAACAAAAAGAAAGCCCCGTTATCATTGCGATAGCGGGGCTTTTTTGCTTTTGCTCGTATGCACGGCCTCTAAGAGACTTTTTTGACCAATCCGAGCGTCTTAACCGGAATTCAATGGAGTTGCGCGGCCCTACTCCACAATAAACTTGTGTGTTTCCCCTGCTTGCGTGTTTACCATGTAAAGCCCTTTTTCCCAGGCACTGACATCGACAACCCAACTTGCAACAGCACTTGTTTCCTCCACCAACTTGCCAACAGCATCGAACACCTGAAGCGCAGAGGGAGAGTGCATGGTGATGGTCAAAATGGACGCAACGGGATTGGGGAAAATGGAAATGGACGCGTCACCAAGTTCCTGGACAGCGTTCGCGATTTCATTGCAAGTCACACTGCCGACCATCCCCGATACAGCATGACCGTAAGAAGAGCAATCATAAAGATATAATCCAGGAACTGTAAACGCATACGTTCCGATACAAACGCCTTCCTCGGTGCCGTTGTTGGCCCCAAATTGAAACGCCTCGGGATTGTCAAATGGCAGTTGCGTGATGGAACTCACCGCGCCATTTACATCGTGATTACCGTCGTAATTCACCCAGCCCACGACCGTTCCAGCATCGACAACGAGATCTTGGGGACTGTAGGCCATGCCGGCAGCTGAGACGAGGACATTGGCCCCCGGACAGATTTCATTTTGTGTAAAGCC
>CAJQMI010000013.1 GCA_905479395.1 uncultured Flavobacteriales bacterium | reverse complement strand
GGCTCATCAGCAATCAGGAGTGCGGGCTTTGCTGCCAAGGCAAGCGCAATCATGACCCGTTGCTTTTGCCCGCCACTGAGCTCGTGCGGGTAGCGTTCAAAAAGCGCTGAAGGGTCGGGCAATTCAACCTCGTCCAACAGCTGTATGGCTTCCGCTTTTGCTTCGGATTTACTCAATTCCTGATGAACAATCAACGATTCCGCGACCTGCCATCCAACCCGCATGGAGGGATTGAGTGATGACATGGGATCTTGAAAGACCATGCTCAAGCCTTTCCCCAATGGAGATATGGGCGGTTGATTCGGCGCAATCCAGGTGGTATGGCTCGACGGGTGATTGACGCTTCCAGACGTTACTTGAGCCTTTGGGGGCAACAGCCCCATGATTGCTGAAGCGGTGATGCTTTTTCCAGACCCACTCTCTCCGACGAGTGCCACCGTTTGAGCAGCGGCAATGTCGAACGAAACACTTTGCACAACTGCGTGATCGCCAAAGGCGATGGTCAAGCCATCAATGCGGAGGAGCGGTTCGTTCATGAATGATTTCAGAGGGTTCCGCGTGTTTCCTGCTCTCGTTCAATCGCTTCGAACAACGCCTTGAAGTTTCCTTTACCAAATGATTTGGCGCCTTTTCGCTGGATGATTTCAAAAAACATCGTGGGTCGATCGACCACGGGTTTGGTGAAAATTTGCAACAGGTAGCCTTCATCGTCTCGGTCAATGAGGATTCCCAATTCTTTCAAGGGAGCGAGATCTTCGTCTATTGATCCGACACGATCGAGCACGGTATCGTAGTACGAGTTCGGCACACGTAAGAATTCGATGCCACGGTCTCTGAGCTCTGTAACGGTTTCGATGATGTTCGACGTGGCGACGGCAATGTGCTGCACCCCTGATCCGTTGTAGAAATCAATGTATTCTTCGATTTGGGACTTCTTTCTTCCCTCTGCAGGTTCGTTGATGGGGAACTTGATGCGGCCATTTCCATTGGACATGACCTTTGACATCAACGCGGTGTACTCGGTGGAGATGTCTTTGTCATCGAATGAAATCAATTGTGCGAATCCCATGACCCGTGCGTAAAAATCCACCCACGTGTTCATTTCACCCCAGCCCACATTGCCCACCATGTGGTCGACGTACTTCAATCCCAATGGCTTGACTTCAGTGGCCAAAGACCAAGGCTGGTAGCCGGGCAAAAACAAACCGGTGTAATTTCTTCGCTCTACAAACACGTGCACGGTATCACCGTAAGTTTCAATCGCACTGAGGACCACATGGCCGTCTGCGTCTTCCCGAGTTTCGGGCTCAAATACACTCACAGCTCCTCTTGATGTTGTTTCCTTCCAACTTTTTTCGGCATCATCGACCAAGAGCGCAACAGTTTTTACGCCGTCACCATGCCGATTGATGTGATCATTGATTGGACCATCGGCACTGAGCGGTGAAGTGAGAACGAGGGTGATTTTATCTTGGCGAAGCACGTAAGAGACCGCATCATTGCGGCCGGTTTCCAATCCAGAATAAGCTACGGGCTCAAAGCCCCAGGCCATCATGTAGTAATAAGCACTTTGCTTGGCGTTTCCGCAGTACAGTTCAATGTGATCTGTTCCAAGGAGCGGAAGAAAATCTTCGGCTTCAGGGACTATTTTTTCGAGTTGGGAAGAGGATTGTTGCATGGAATGGCGTGAATGGGGGGGTCAATCTTTCATGTCGGCATCGAGCCAAGATTGGTGGTAATCATCATGTTCAATGGCAAGCGCCTCGGCGGTTACTTGCAGTGGTCGGAATGTATCGACCATAACGGCAAGCTCTTCCGTTTTGGTTTTGCCAATGCTTCCTTCATATGTCCCGGGATGGGGCCCATGAGGAATGCCTGCAGGATGCAGCGAAATGTAACCGCGGTCGATGCCTGTGCGGCTCATGAAGTCTCCCTCGACGTAGTACAAAACTTCATCGGAGTCAATATTCGAATGGTTGTAAGGTGCCGGAATGGACTTGGGGTGGTAGTCGTACATCCGCGGCACAAAGCTGCAAATCACAAAAGCATCTGTTTCAAACGTCTGATGCACCGGTGGTGGTTGGTGCACCCGTCCTGTGATGGGCTCAAAATCGTGAATAGACATGGCGTATGGGAAGTGGTATCCGTCCCAACCTACGACGTCAAATGGATGCGAGGCATACACGTAATCGTGCAGTTGGCCTTGTTTTTTGATGCGAATGGTGAATTCGCCAACTTGATCAAAGGTTTCTAGATCACTGGGCGGTCGCATATCGCGCTCACAATATGGACTGTGCTCGAGCAATTGTCCGAAATGATTGCGGTAGCGTTTGGGTGTGTACACAGGATGCGCTGATTCTGTGATAAAAAGACGATTGGCATTGGAGGTGAAAACAAAACGATGAATGATGCCCCGAGGAATCACCAAATAATCGCCAGATTCAAAAGGGATTTTGCCCAGCATGGTGTGCAGGACACCGCCGCCTTCATGGACAAAAACGACCTCGTCTCCATCTGAATTTTTGTAAAAAGCGTTCTCCGCCATGCTTTCAGATGGCGCAGCAAGCCAGATGGTTACATCGGAATTGAATAGAACTGGCGTTCGGCTTTCGAGGTATTCTGGACAAGACTGAATTTTGAATCCTTCGAGCTTTCTGCTGAGCAGATTGTTTTCAATCGCAGCTGTTGGTGTCACATTGATGGACTTTCCCACGCGCTTCACCATGGTCGGTCGGCGCAAGTGGTAGAGCAATGAGCTCATCCCCACAAATCCAATGGTTCCGAACAACTGTTCGTGATAAAGCGAACCGTCCGGTTGTTCAAACTGGGTGTGGCGCTTTTTCGGGGTTTTTCCGAGGCTTTGATAGAATGGCATGCCGGCTATTTTTAGTGCAATTCAGTTCGCTCGACACGAACAAGGTGCATGGCTAAGTTAGTTCGACTGGCATGGGCTAGAAAACGCCAACGGAAAAAAGTAGGGTCTTATCCGCTTGGTCCACGCAGGGTGCGCAACCAGCCGGGCAATTTACCTTCGGGGGTGAGTCGCCATTTGAGGGAAAGCTTGCCAGATTCAGGCAACGGATTGTCCGCTGTGAGCCGGTTTTTTCGAACCAAAGATTTGACGGTTACTCCACTTCTTTGCGAAGCCTGCCAGATGCTTTCTCCTTTTTGTAGTGTCAACCAGTCACTTTTCCCTCGGGATCGTTTCGGTTGAAGGTAGACGGTTTCTCCAGCTGCCGGTCGGTAGGGAGTCGATTTTGAGTTGCGCTTCAATTCGTTGTAGCGGTATAGCTGCCATACCATCATGTCCAGTTCCTTTGCAAGGGACTCGTAAGACTCTCCACCGTTTGCAAGGGTATATCGGATTTCGTTTTCGCTGATTTGGACCGAACGTATGCCACTGATGACTTGTCCGCTTTTGTTGTAATTCCTCCCTCTTGATGCTCTTTTGTTTACCTCACGCTTGGTCTGTTCTTGAAGCTCATCCGTCGCATTTTTGACCTCTGCAAATGCGGCTCGATCCGCGGCAAGTGTCAACCCTTGTTCGTCGTACCGTTCAAGATTGTAACGATCGATGAGTCCAATGAGTTTGCTCGCGTATTTTGGGTTGGTAGCATACCCGCATTTCTTCAAGCCTTTGGCCCAACCCTTGTAATCTGTTGGTTCAAGAGTGAAGAGGCTTTCATACCTCGTTTTTTTCAGGAATTCGCTGTGGTCTTGAAAGCTTTCAGCCGCATTTGGATAGGCGCGAAAACACTCATTTTTTGCATCATCATCATGGTAGACTTTGTCTCCTGTCCATTTTCCATGGCATTTGATGCCGAAATGATTATTCGATTTGAGGGCGAGCTGGCTGTTTCCATTTCCACTTTCTAGAATGCCCTGAGCCAATGTGATGCTTGCGGGAATTCCGTGCAAGGCCATCTGATAGACCGCTTCATCCGCCCACTGCTCAACGTATTGTTCCGACAGGCTTAATTCGGCAGGCTGCGCAGACGCGGTGACCGATAATCCAATGGCCAACCAAAGTGCCATCCACATAGCAATTGCTGTGATGACGTTGAATCGGGAAAAAACATTGGCAGTATTCATGGCCTTGGGCTCGCAACAAAATTACCTTGGATTGGCTAACTATGTTCATGGGGCCTGTGCGATGTTTTCCCCTGTGCAATGTGAATTCAAGATTGTATCGAGTCACCTTGTTGCTCTTGGATCAATTCGCCGGTTTCATTGAAAAATTGCCAAGTTCCACGGGGCTTTCCCAAGTGGTCATATTGACCTTTGATGAAAAGGTTTCCGTTGGGATGCCAGGTTTTGTAATCGCCAACTTGTGTGCCATGCTCGTAGGTGTGCTCGGACCAGGGCAATCCATTGGGATAAAAAGCTCGGGATGATCCATGCCTTTCGGAATTCTCCCACTCTCCATATTTCGTCAGCTGCCCACTCGAATCAAAGAGCGAGATGGAAACGGTATCTCCGTTTATCACCTCAGCTTTTCGGCGAGGGCTACCGTCTGACCATTGAGAAGTGACGACTGAAGAAGCACCTTCGCGCGAATCACTGCCAGAACTTGTGGGGAAGCTGCATCCACAGGTCAGGCAAATGCACGCGAGGGCGAAAACCGATTTCAAGGTCACTTCAAACTTCATCGTTTGCGTTCTATCGTGTAATCAACAAGGCCAATGAGCGCCACTTTGGCTTCTGAATCAGGCGCAGAACCGAGCAATTCCATGGCTTCGTCACGGAGCTGTGTCATCTTGTTTCGGGCGTAGTCCATCCCGGGACCTTGGATGATTGCATCCATCACTTCTTGGACCGCCGAATCTTTATGGTTTTGATACTTCACCAAACGAATGATGCGCCGGCGTTCGCTTGCGGTTGCTTGGTTCAAAGTGTGAATCAGCGGAAGGGTCATTTTGCGTTCCCGAATGTCACCGCCAGTGGGTTTTCCGATGCGCTCACCATCTCCGAGATCCAAGAGATCATCTTTGATTTGAAACGCCAATCCCACCAGCTCTCCGAATCTTTTCATATTTGCCATTGTCGCGGCATCGTCACTGACCGAAGCGGCGCCGCAGGCGCAGCAGGCAGCAATCAACGACGCTGTTTTGCGCTGGATGATATCAAAGTACACCTCTTCTGTGATATCCAATCGTCGTGCTTTTTCGATTTGCAACAATTCTCCCTCACTCATCTGCCGGACCGCCTCCGATGTGATTTTTAGCAAATCGTACGCCTCTGCATCCACCGCCATCAGGAGTCCTTTTGACAAAAGATAATCGCCCACCAAGACAGCGATCTTTTTCTTCCAAAGGGCTTGGATGGAAAAGAAGCCTCTGCGCAAAGGACTTTCATCCACGACATCGTCGTGCACGAGCGTCGCTGTGTGCAGCAGTTCAATCAGCGAAGCAGCTACATGGCTGCGTTCGGGAAGGACCTTGGTTTTTTCTCCGAGAACAACACGAGCGGTCAAAAAAACGAAGAGGGGACGCATTTGTTTGCCTTTTCTTCGAATGATATACCGTGTGACTCGGTCGAGCAAAGGGACTTCGGTGCGCATCGCACGTTTGAAGTGTCCTTGAAATTTTGCCATGTCATCGCTGACAGGGGCCTGGATTTTATCCATTTTGCTCATGGTGCAAAGGTACATCCCACTTCACCTTGTCACGGGGACTTATCTTTGTCGAAAATCCCTCCCATGATTCACTCTATGACCGGATACGGCAAGTCGACTGCGACGATTGGAACACGCCGGTATACCGCGGAAATTCGCTCCTTGAATGGAAAGCAATTGGACTTGAGTGTCCGAATGCCATCCGCATTCCGTGAAAAGGAAATGGAGTTGCGCAAGGCACTGGCAAAGGCGATTGGGCGTGGAAAATGCGATCTTTCATTGCAATATGTCGCAGATGGTGTGGAGCGAAAAGAGTTGAATTCTCCGCTCATTGCCGCTTATCTTGAAGACTTGGAAGGGATAGCAAAGTCTCGGGGATACGAGAATGATCCGGGCTCAATGATGCAAGTCGCCATGCGGCTTCCGGATGTGTTGCAACAAGGCAAGGAGGAGTTGAACCAAGATGAGTGGAAGCAGATTCAAGAACTTATTGACGAAGCGGTAGCGAATTTCATGTCGTTTCGAGTCCATGAGGGAGCAACTTTGGAAGCTGATTTTCGGAAGCATGTCGGCAACATCTCTGATATGGAAGAAAAGCTTGGTCCTTTGCTGGATGAACGAATCAAGCGGATTCGCTCTCGGATCCAAATAAATTTCAATGAAATCCAGGACCGCGGACGGTTGGATGAAAACCGATTTGAGCAAGAAGTGCTTTTTTACCTCGAGAAGCTTGATGTGTCGGAAGAACGTGTGCGTCTGAAAGCACATTGCAATTATTTCATTGAGGTTTTAGAGCAATCAGCGGGTCAGGCGAAAAAGTTGGGATTCATTGCCCAGGAAATGGGCCGAGAGATCAATACGCTTGGCAGCAAAGCGAACGATGCTGATATGCAGCGTTTTGTGGTGCAGATGAAGGATGAGTTGGAAAAAATCAAGGAACAGGTATTAAATGCCCTCTGAATTAAAAGGAAAAGCCATTGTCTTTTCGGCTCCTTCAGGAGCGGGAAAAACCACCATTGTTCGGCATTTGCTTGAGCACAGCGGTCTGTCGCTTGGATTTTCGGTCAGCGCGACAACGCGAAACCCCCGAGGCACTGAACAAAACGGCATCGATTATCATTTTAAGTCAATAGAAGGCTTTCAAGCATGCATTGCGCGTGAAGAATTGGTGGAGTGGGAAGAGGTTTATCCAGGCAAGTATTACGGCACCTTAAAATCTGAACTTGAGCGATTGTGGCAAGCGGGAAAAACAGTGCTTTTTGATGTTGACGTTGTGGGCGGGATGGCGCTGCGGAAAGCTTTAGGACCAGTTGCGCTTTCCGTTTTCGTGCAGCCACCAAATATGAAGGTTTTGCAATCGCGTTTGGAACGCCGCGGGACGGAAAGTCCAGAACGCTTGAATGAGCGCATGGAAAAAGCGAGCTGGGAGTGGGAGCAAAGCGTTCATTTCGATAAGATTTTGATCAATGATGATCTGCAAATGGCATGCGACGAGGCGGTAGAAATTGTAAAAACGCACGTCAACAGCACAACCTTAGCCGACTGAATCATGAGGAATGCCATGGATCACGCCAAAAGAAGAATTGGATTATACTTTGGTTCGTTTAACCCCATTCATATGGGCCACTTGGTGATTGCAAATCACATGGCTACGTACACGAATTTGGATGAGGTCTGGCTTGTCGTTACGCCGCAAAATCCCCAGAAGGGTGCGCACGAAATGATCAATCAGAGCCACCGTTTACAAATGGTGCTTTTAGCTGTTTCAGAGAATGAATTGCTTCAAGGCTCTGATGCTGAATTTGATTTGCCGCAGCCAAATTATACTGCTGCTACTATGCGGCACATGCGTGCTAAACATCCAGACGTGGAATTCAGTCTGATCATAGGAGAGGATAACTTTGAGCGGCTGCATTCTTGGCGGGACCACTGGGAGCTGGTCCAAAATCACCGCATTTTGGTGTATCCACGACGCTCATCAGGTCAAGACAGCATGGAGATTCCATCGGCTAAGGCAGAAGACGTGGTTCCTCGAAATCACATCAACCTTCAATGGTGCGATGCTCCGATGATCAGCATCTCGTCCACCTATCTTCGAAAGGCCATTACGGATCAAAAAGACATCCGCTACCTGTTGCACGACAAGGTGTTAAATTACATTAGCAACAATCACCTCTACGAGTGATCAGGTGTTGTTGAAGAAGTTCATGGTTCGCTCCAATCCAATGGTTGCGAATGACTTGGAAAGCTCTTCACAGCGTTCCAATCGCTCTGAAAGCGTTTCTTTTTCTTCATTTGTCCATTTCCCAAGGACATAGTCAACCTGACGACCTTTTGAAAATTCAGCACCGATTCCGAAACGAAGTCGGCTGTATTTGGAATGTCCCAACACTTTTTCGATGTCTCCGAGTCCATTGTGTCCGCCGCCGCTTCCTTTTCCGCGCAACCGCAACGTTCCAAAAGGAAGAGCGAGATCATCGGTAATGATCAGTACCCGATCCAATGGGATTTTCTCAGCGTCCATCCAATAACGAACTGCCTTTCCACTCAGGTTCATAAAGGTTGAGGGCTTGAGCAAAACCAGGCTGCGCCCTTTGAAACGGACGGTGGACACCTCCCCCAGTCGTGCCACTTCAAAAGAAGCGCCATTTTTCTGAGCGATGGTGTCCACCACCTTAAACCCAATGTTATGTCGGGTTTCCTCATATTCAGCTCCGGGATTACCGAGTCCTACGATGAGGTATTTCATTTTGAGCAGATTAAACTAGCTCCAATTTTCATTGGTCTAATTTTATTCAGCAGCAGCTGCTTCGCCTTCAGCACCTTCAGCGCCTTCAGCAACCTCTTCTTCGGATTCAGCTGACATGGCTGCACGGGTTCGTTTACAAGCGACGAGCAATGCAGATTCGTTGAGCAGAACAGTGCAGTTAGGCACTTCGATGTCGCGAACGCGTGCGCTGTCTCCGATTACCAAATCGCTGATGTCAATTGTGATGGCTTCTGGAAGATCTTGAATCAAGCCGCGTACGGGCAAACGACGGAACAACATTTGAATCCGGCCACCATCGACGACTCCTTGTGCCGTTCCTGTAGTTCGCAATGGCAAGTCAACGCGAACGGGTTTCCCATCAACAACTTGCAAGAGATCGAGGTGCACGATTCGCTCCGTTACCGGGTGAAACTGTACTTCTTGAATGATGCATTTGTGCAATGAACCGTCCAAATCGAGGTCGATTTGGAACACATCTGGATTGATAATGATCTTCGAAAGATTCAATTCACCAACTGACAGGTGCTTTTGTTCGCCACCTCCGTACAAAACCGCAGGTACTCGGTTGTTTTTTCGGAGTTGTGAAGCATCCTTCTTTCCTACGCTCTCTCGTGAAGAGCCGCTCAATGAAGCTGTTTTCATAATTATTGAATTAATAAAGTATCGCTGATGGAACGATTTTCCACCAGACAGGTTAAAGTCTTTGCAAATAAATCATGGACCGAGAGGACCTTGATTTTGTCTGTATTTTTATTTGGATTCAGCGGAATGCTATCCGTAACGACCAATTCTGTGAGCTCACTTTCGGCAATGCGCTCGTAAGCAGGGCCACTGAGTACGGCGTGGGTGCAAAGGGCTCGTACAGAAATGGCGCCATGTTCCATCATCAATGAGGCCGCTTTTGTCAGCGTGCCTGCAGTATCACACATATCATCTACGAGGATGACGTCTTTGCCAGAAACATCACCGATCACAGTCATGTTTTCGATTTGATTCGCCACTTTCCGTTGTTTGTAGCAGATGGCCATGTCGACACCTAGCGCCTTTGCATACGAGTTGGCTCGCTTCGTTCCTCCTGTATCAGGGGTTGCGATGCAAAGGTTGCCAGTGTTCATTTTCTGCAAGTAGGGAACAAACAATGCGCTTGCGTACAAGTGATCGACTGGGACTTCAAAGAAGCCCTGAATTTGGTCTGCATGCAAGTCCATGGTCATCAATCGGTCGATGCCTGCTGCGGTGAGGAGGTTCGCTACCAGTTTCGCTCCAATGGCGACTCTTGGTTTGTCTTTTCGGTCCTGACGTGCAAAGCCGAAATAAGGAATTATGGCGATGATGCGTTTCGCACTTGCTCGCTTTGCAGCGTCTATCAGAAGCAGCAATTCCATAAGGTTGTCCGTCGGTGGGAAGGTGGATTGAACAATCGCAACTTCCTTTCCTCGAATGGTTTCCTCAATGCTTACTGTGAATTCGCCATCGCTGAATTTTGTTGTTTTCACAGGTACCAATTCGGCACCAAAAGAGGCAGCGACTTGTTCGCCAAAATCAGTGGAGCTAGAACCGGCGAGAATTTTGAGCATATGGTACACGTTGACAGGCCGTTAGAGGCACGCAAATCTACGGCTTTGTTCGCGGAAAGCCAACGGGTTTTGCAATTGACCGTTGGAAATTAACGGATGGAGAAACGCACTGGAATTGTGTAAGTTACCCGAACAGGTCGTCCTTGCTGAGTGCCTGGGGTCATTTTGGGGATGCAATCCAAGGCGTTCAATGCCGATTTATCGAGGCTGGGGTGTGCACTTTTCAATACCCTTTGATCCATGATGTCACCATGCTCGTTGACGTTAAACTCAATGTATACCACCCCACCAACGCCCGCTTCTTTTAGGTGTTTTGGGAAGGTTGCACACTGCTGGATGAGCGATATCATTTTTGCTTCTGAACAGATCCGTTCCGCGCCTCGATTGAGAACATTTTGACAGTCATCAAAGTGAGGCATGTGCTCTGCTATAAGCAGTGTCTCAATTTCATCGTCCCCACCTTCGTCGACGAAGCCAAGCTTGAACAATTTGCCTTCGAGCGGATCAAAATTGGGATCAATTATAGGTGCCGGTACCGGCTCAGGAATTGGCTCAGCTTTGATCTCAGGCGCAACACCAATAGAACGAATCGGCGGCAGCGGTTTGCCCGGAGAATGCACGGGAATCAATTCTGCTTCAAGCAGGTTGTGTTTGGCATACGACCAACCAGCGGGCTCTATCCATTCTTTAGCAGTCCATTCAAAGGCTGCAAGGGATAGAGCAAGTGCGGAAATAAGGCCCAATTGAAAAAGACCTTTGGGTGTTTCTGATTTTTTCATGGCGATGGTTTTGCTGTTCAGAGAAAAGTCTCCAAAACCATGCCAAACCGCCAGGTTACTCGGGCACAATCATTTTGAATCCTTTGCCGTGAACATTGAGGATTTGGATGCTTTCATCGGGTTTTAAATGCCGACGCAACTTCGCGATATAGACGTCCATTGAGCGACCGTTGAAGTAGTTGGGGTCACCCCAGATGGATTTCAAAGCGTAGGTGCGCTCCAGCAAATTGTTGCGGTGCTTGCACAACAAGAATAAAAGTTCGTTTTCTTTGGTTGTGAGCCGCTGCTCGCTCCCACCACTGCGGCGCAACATTTGCGTGTTGTAGTCAAATTGAAACGAAGCGATGGCGATATCACCGACCTTTTCTTCGCCGTCAGGAAGTGCTGCGCTTCGTCGCAGAATGGCTTGAATCCTCACCAAAAGTTCCTCCATACTGAAGGGCTTGGTCATGTAATCATCGGCTCCAACCTTAAATCCTTCCAATGTGTCTTCAGGAGTGGATCGAGCAGTGAGGAATAGAATAGGAAGGTGTTTGTTTTCCCGTCGAATTTCCTCTGCCACTTGGTAGCCATCTTTTCGTGGCATCATGACATCTAGTATGATAAAATCGAAGGCATTGCGATGGAACTCCTTCAATCCTTCGACGCCGTCTTTGGCCCATGTGGTATCGAAACCTTTGGCCTTGAGGTAATCTGAGAGCAAGCGACCCAGGTTGGGGTCGTCCTCGCAAAGCAGTATGCTGAGTTGGTTTGAATCGCTCATTCTTGGTGTCTTCTTCTGATTTAATCTGCCGTTTTTTCACGTTGCAAGTTCAAAATGAACGTGCTGCCTTTTCCGGGCTCACTCTCGACCTGAATGGTCCCTCGGTGTCGGTCTAAGACGGTTTTCACGTAGCTGAGACCAAGTCCAAATCCTTTCACATCATGAACATTCCCGGTTGGGACGCGATAGAGTCTATCAAATACCTTGCCTAAATGTTCCTTGGCAATGCCAATCCCGTTGTCTTGAAAACGCAATTCCACGCCTTCTGTTGTCTGTTGGGAGGAGATTTTTAAAACCAAGTTGCCATCAGCATACTTCAAAGCGTTGTCAATCAGATTGAAAACGACGTTGCTTAAATGGGTGCGGTCGGCGAAAACGAGAGCTGCATCGGCTTCCAACTCTAAAGCGACTTTTCCGCCTCTTTTTCTGACTTGAATGGCAACATTCTTCAGCACTTCACGGATGAGTTCGTGCACGTTCAGCGTCTGCATGTGAAGTTGCATTTTACCTGATTCTGCAAGACTGGCCTGAAGCACATTTTCAACGAGCATGCCCAAGCGTTTATTTTCTTCATGGATCAATCCGATGTAGTAATTGAAGCTATCGGGATCCTTTTGCATATCGGGGTCTTTCAGCGCCTCAGAGGCCAATCCGATGGTGCTGATTGGCGTTTTGAGTTCGTGCGTGAGGTTGTTCATGAGGTCCCTGCGAATGCGATCGATTCGCTTGTTCCTAGCGGCACCTGTCACTGCAGAGAAGAATCCCCAAGCCAAGACAGCAATCATCAGGCCTGTCAAAGCAAACTGTGCTAGAAGTTCATGAAGCAAGTAGCGGTTCATTTTGGGGAAATGAATCCGCAGGTTCAATGCTTCGATGTTCGCCTGATAAGGTGTCGTTTCAAGCGCTTCCCGGAACACATCATCTGCATCGCGGAGTTTTACGGGTTGTCCATATCGATCAAAAACGGAGACGATGACTGGAATTTGAATGCCGTGTGCTGCGAGAATAACAGGGATTAAGCTGTCTGTTTTCAGGGCTTCAACACGATTCAACATCCGTGTCTCGGAATCGTCTAGGCTGTTACTCAAGCCCGACGGTTTGCGCAGGATGTTTGATTCATTGGTTTTTGAGACAGCTTCCAAATCAATTTGAAGCATGTCAGCTGAAGGCCGCGTGAGCATTTCTGAGATTTGATTCAGTGAATGCTGAACATTATCGTCAAAGATCTGCTGCCGCATCTTCACCGAAGACCGCAACCAGACGATTTGCACGGTACTCATTGTTACCAGGGCAAATACCATGGCTCCAGCGAACCAAGGGAAGACAAACGGTTTCCTTTTTTTCATCTCGTTCTGGTAAAGTTACACTGACACGCGTCCGAGACACCTTTGGAATGAGATTTCAACAAGCCTTAACACTTCTCAAGGGTCTTTTGGGATGCAATTGTGTCTAGAATGTGCCAGCAAACAACGTTGGTAGGGTTTAATTTACAGCATGTTCGCTTCGATGTGCCAAGCGAAATCCTTACATTTGATATCCGCTTAAGGCCAAAACATGATCCCTGCTCAAACCGTCGATTTGGTGATGCAGACTGCCCTCATTGAAGAGGTGGTTGGAGATTATGTGGAACTCAAAAAATCAGGCAGTTCATTCCGCGGATTGAGTCCTTTTACAAACGAGAAAACGCCTTCGTTTTATGTTTTGCCTGAAAAGGGAATTTTCAAATGTTTTTCAAGCGGAAAAGGAGGAAGTGTTGTGACGTTTTTGATGGAGCTTGAGAAGTTGAGCTTTCCAGAAGCCATTCGGCAATTGGCGCAGCGTTATGGCATCGAAATTGAGGAAGAAAAAGTCACTCCTGAGCAGCACCAAGCGCGCACGGAACGTGAAAGTCTTCTGGCCTTGAATGCATGGGCTCAAAAGTGGCTTACGGACCAAATGAACGAAACTGATGAAGGCAAGGCGATTGCGCTTTCCTATTTTGAGTCTCGGGGCTTTCGCAAACCAGTTCTGGACACATTCAAAATCGGATATTGCCCCGATTCGTGGGACTCCATGAGCCAGGCAGCGCTGGAAGCGGGTTATTCGAAAGAGCGGCTAATAGCTTTAGGCCTTGTCAAAGAGACCGATGGAAAGCCATGGGACTTTTTCAAAGGAAGGGTCATGTTCCCGATCCGAGACGTGACGGGTCGAACCATCGCTTTTGGTGGCCGAACGCTGCGCAGCGACAAGAAAATTGCGAAGTACTTCAACAGTCCAGAGAGTCCGCTATACCACAAAGGGAAAGTGTTGTTTGGCCTTCATTTGGCAAAGCCAGCCATCACCAAAGAAGATCGAGTTTTGCTGGTCGAGGGCTACACGGATGTTATGGCCATGCATCAGGCGGGCATCGAAAATGTCGTATCGTCCAGTGGAACAGCTTTGACTGTTGATCAAATCAAATTGATTCGACGATACACCAAAAATGTGACGGTGTTGTTTGATGGCGACGATGCTGGTATTCGCGCTTCACTGCGCGGTACGGATTTGTTGCTCGCTGAAGGGCTCAATGTCCAAGTGGTGCTTTTTCCGGACGGTGATGACCCCGATAGCTTTAGTAAGAAAGTCCCATCAGAGACGCTGGAGCGACACATCCGGGAGGAAGCCAAGGATTTTGTGGCATTCAAGTTGGAATTGCTCGCCCGTGAGGCAGGCGATGATCCTGTGCTCAAATCTGAAATGATCCACAGCATCATCGAATCCATTGCAGCCATTCCCGACGGCATTCAGCAGGGGGTTTATCTAAAACTCGCTGCTGGTGAGTTGTCAATGTCGGAAGATTTGCTGCAACTCGAGTTGAATAAGATTCAGCGTAAACGTCTATTGGATCAGCAAAAAGCTGAAAAGAGGGAGGCATTCCGTCAACGTCAGGGGCTGGATTCACGTGCGCCATCTACGGCGCCTCCAAACCTGCAGTTGCCCGCGGATTGGAGTCAACAACATCCATTGGACATTGATTCTGGGGGATCGGTTGAATCCGATCCGCTGATCGCTCATCGGAATGTTTTGGAGGCCGATTTGGTTCGCTTGTTGTTGCTTTATGGTTCGGAACCCATTCAGATTGAGGAAGCGGAGGGTGAAATCGAAAAAGTGGAGGGTGAAATCGAAAAAGCTGAGGCGAAGGAGGTTACGGTCTCTTTTGCTGATTTTGCACTTCACCATTTCGAGGGACTTGAATTGGAATTTCACCACATGGCTTGTCAATCCATCTGGGCAATCTATGAAGCTGCATTGGAAAAGGATGAGATTCCTCAAATGGACAGATTTTTGAAGCACGAAGACCCCACACTTCAGTCGTTTGTCGCTGACGCAGTGTTTCAGAAAGATAAGGTTAGCGAACGTTGGGGAGAGGTGCATCAGATATATCCTGCGCGTGAAATCGATCAATTGAAAAAAGCATTGATGGATGCCCTGCACCATTTAAAGTTGAATCAAAATCGTCTTGAGAGCAGAGAGATGCAGGTCAAACTAGAGGGGCTTACTGAGGCCATCAATAATGGCGAAGAAGCAGCGGTGTTAGGTTTGAGAGAATTGTTGGAGAGGCGCAAAGTCCTTGACATTCAAAAGACGAAAATTGCGAGTTACTTTGGCGTTGCAATTCTTCCATAAGAAATCATCAATGAAGGAGATTCTAAGTTCCGGATTCCAATTGGGTGAGCATCAGTTCACATTGGGCTCCATGCTTCAGATTTTGGCAGTCCTCACAGTGGCACAAGTTGTTTTTTGGGCTGTTCGAGCGGCATTGCGGCGGATTTTTAAGAGTTCGAGCATGGAGGAAGGTACCCGCTTCATGATCATGCGATTGCTTCGCACGTTTATTTACACGTTGGGAACAATCATTGCTTTGGAAACAGCAGGTGTTGACTTGCAAGCCCTGTGGTTTGGATCTGCAGCTCTTTTGGTTGGCGTTGGAATAGGTCTTCAGAACTTTTTCAACGACGTCGTTTCGGGCTTTGTGCTCCTGTTCGAGGGGGGTGTTCGCGTTGGCGATGAGTTGGAAGTGGACGGTATGCTGGTCCGCGTGGAACGGATTGACTTGCGTTCGACGCGCGTTGTCACCCGTTTTGGAAATTTAATTGTGATGCCCAATGGCCTAATTTCAGGTCAAACCGTCCGAAACTTCACACAAGGAGATGATGCGAGCATGCTCAGGGTCGATGTGAATGCCGCCTATGGTTCGGATTTGAACACAGTCCAGTCGATTTTGTCAGAGGCAGCGAAAAGTGAGAAGGGCGTGATTCGCAAAGACCAAGTGAGCGTATTGTTCACAGACTTTGGAGATTCTGGCTTGCAATTTACCGTCTTCTTTTGGGTGTCCGAACCTTGGCAGCGGATGCTGATTTCGAGCAACGTTCGCTTGAAGATCAATGATGCTTTCCGTGCAAATGGAATTGTAATCCCATTCCCGCAGCGCGATTTGCACCTTCGCACAGGCGACATCAATCCAGTTCAACCGTAGCGCACGGCGACCTCAGGCTTCGGACATTATCGTTCCTGCGTTTCGAATGGCCTTGAGGTGCAAGTTCAATTCCGTTCTGTTCTGCCATCCGCGAGGCTTCCATGTGTTTTTCACCAAGGTAAATGCGATATCCACGGGCATATTTTGCTTGATGTAGGGTGCCAATTCACCCATGTTCCAGCCAATGGCGTCGATGGTAGGGAAGTCACCATCGGGATCTTTGACTGTGATTTTCAGATGACGACCTTGATTGCCAATGGTTCGTGGTGGGCGCACGCAGGTTACGTCTTTCAAAATGAAAACAGGAGTTGGGTTTCCTGGTCCGAAGGGCTCTAACTGTTGCAACTCTTTCCATGCTTCCAATGAAAGTTCATTGATGTGCACTTCCCGATCGCATCGAACAACAGGTTTGGGCAATACATGATTCGATTGGTGCGCAATCGCATCATTTAAGCGGATTTTGAATTCGGCCAATTGCGCCACTTTCAGGCTCAGTCCTGCTGCCATGGTATGACCACCGAATTGTTGCAGCAGATCAGAGCAATCTTCTAGAGCTTGATGGATGTCGATGCCGTCAACGGAACGGGCACTTCCGATGAGTTGTCCATCCTCTTCTGACAAAACAATCGAAGGTCGATAGCGCTGCTCAATCATTCGGCTCGCTACAATTCCCACGACGCCGCGATGCCAGTCCTTTCCATGGACGATGTTTACATAGGCTTCGGAGTGGCTTGTTTCAAGTTGAGTCAAAGCATCGGCAGTGGTTTTTTCGTCCACTTCTCGCCGTTGCTGATTCATTTCTTCGATTTCTCGTGCGACTTCTGCTGCTCGCGATTCACTTTTTTCCATCAATAAATCCACGACGCGTTGTGCGTGATCCATGCGTCCTGCTGCATTGATTCGCGGTCCCAACGTGAAGCTAATGT
>CAJQMI010000012.1 GCA_905479395.1 uncultured Flavobacteriales bacterium | reverse complement strand
TGGAGATTCCAGTCTATGCAAGCATCGAACCCATTGAAATTCAGGAAAAACAGAAAGGACGCACCCCTGCGTCCTTTCACCCTAACAATCTACTTGTTTTTCAAGGCGATGCCTGCAAACTTCGCCTCAAACAACCCGACAATATTACGAATAAACCTCCCTAAACACACAAAAAATTCTACCAATTGATTTATTTACTCTCCAAAAAAGGCAAAGAAACAATGCTTTAGGATCCAAATAGCTGCCTTCATTTGGATTGATTGTAACTTGCGAAACTGCTTATGGTCCGCATCCCCTACATTCCTTCTAACGCATTCACATGGATTTGCATGTGCTTTCTAGCGGCTCAACCCATTGTTATTTGCGCTCAAAGCGAGGCTCTATTTACAAATGCCTCAGCCCTTGCAAATGTTGATGAATCGGGGCTGCACCATGCTGCGGCTGTTGCTGACTTTGATGGCGACGGTTGGGAGGATATATACGTAGCCACCAAACAAGGAATCAATCGGCTGTTCAGAAACACCGGCGGCATGCATTTCGAAGAAGTGGCTGAAGCTGCAGGGGTAAACGATGCAGGGAACAGCAACGCAGCCCTTTGGGCGGACTTCAACAACGACGGATGGCCAGATCTTGTCACTGGGAATTATCTGAACGCCAATCGCCTCTACATCAACAATGGCAACGGCACATTTGAAGACGCCACGGACATCTACAACTTCGGAAACGAAGGTCCGTGCCGCAGCTTGCATGCAGCCGATTATGATGGAGATGGATGGATTGATGTCTATGTCGTAAACATGAACAGTCACAATGCCATGTACCGGAATATGGGAGGACAAACCTTTCAAAACGTGACCTTTTCAACGGGCACAGTTGACACTGGAATAGGAATGGGCTGTGTGTTCTTCGATTCAGATAACGATGGAGACCAAGATCTTTATGTCACGCACGACGGCAATCAAGTCAACAAGTTTTTCGAAAACAATGGAGACGGCACGTTTGCCGAAAATGCTACCGAAGTCGGACTGGACTACCAAGGGAATTGCATGGGAGTCGATGTCGCAGACATCAATCATGACGGCTGGTTAGACGTCTACATTACAGATTTATACCCCAGCGAGCTTTTTCTCAATGATGGCGACGGAACCTATACTGCCATCGGCGAAACAGCTGGCGTCAATGATTCGGGCATGTCTTGGGGCTGTGTTTGGTTCGACTATAACCTAGACTCCGAATGGGATCTCTACGTTGTGAACGATTACGCGTTTGCTCCTACTGCGAATCGCTTGTACCGTGGAAACGGAGACATGACTTACGACCTCGTTAGCGAAGGAGATCCAGTGCTCGAACACACCTATTCCGATTATGGACTCGCCCAAGGAGATTTTGATCGCGATGGAGATTTGGATCTGGCCATCGCTACGACAGGTTCGAGTGTTCAACCTGGATTCCAAATCCTCGAAAACCAGAATGAAACAGGCCACTTCATTCAATTCAAACTGGAAGGAACAATTTCCAATCGTTCGGCCATCGGAGCGCGTGTTGAAATTCATTTCAATGGGCAAACCCGCGTCGATGAAATCAGCTGCGGACAGGGCTACAGCGGAGCCAGTTCCCTTGTCGTTCATTTCGGTCTCGGCGAATCAACGGCCATAGATTCCATGAATGTCATTTGGCCCAGCGGTGTGGTGAGCGCACATGGAGTGTTCAATGCAGACAGCACGTATCAAGTGCTAGAACCCGGTTCACAGCCTTGGTTCCAACTGGGATGCACAGAACCCCATGCCTGCAATTACAACATTGCCGCTCAAACCAATGATGGTTCGTGTTTTTATCCTGATGCTGGATTGGACTGCAATGGAATGCCACTTGACGATTGGCCGACACTCGCTACCCACAGCATCGCGCGCCTTTGGAATGAAGCCCTGCTGATCGGCGTTCGGAACGACCTCGCTCGTCCCACGGTACACGCAAGGAATTTATGGCATCAATCTGCGCTGGCTTATGATGCATGGGCTGCCTGGGCAATTCCAAGCTCCGTCGGACCACAAACTTGGTTGCTCGGTGATACCATTGGTCAATTCATTTGTCCTTGGATTCCCGGAGAGGCAATTGAAAACGAATCGGAGCGTAAATCCGCTCGTGAACGAAGCATCAGCTATGGCAGTTACAGGCTGATGCTCCATCGATTCGAAAATGCTCCAAGATTGCAACGAATCTTGACCCATTTGCACTCCCAAATGGAGCAACTCGGTTATGACACCGCATTTTATTCTACCGATTACACCACAGGAAACTTGGAGCACGATGCGGGCGCATTGGGCAATTACTTGGCAGAACAATACATCGCATTTGGACTTCAAGATGGTGCCTTTGAGGAAATCAATTACCAAAACACCTATTACAACCCCGTCAATTGGAACTTGGTGATGGACGAACCCGGGAACCCGAATATGTTTTTCCCCAACCGCTGGCAGCCTCTCCAATTGTTAGAATTCATCGACCAATCAGGGAACGAAGGCACGAATGTCTCACCTGATTTCTTGAGTGCAGAATGGGGAAATGTTCAACCTTTTGCAATGGACGCTGGCGATACAGCCGTTTACAGCAGACTGGGCAGCGAATACACCGTATATCACGCTGCTCCGTCTCCACCGATCATTGATCCAGCACAAGACTCAGACTTGGAAAACGATTACAAATGGGGGCACTCATTGGTCAGCTTGTGGTCATCGCACTTGGATCCACAGGACTCGGTTGTTTGGGATATCAGCCCCGGTGCCTCTGGCCTAAGTGGATTTCTTCCGACCAACATCGAAGAAGCTCGCGAATATTACCAATCAGAAAGCGGCGTCATCCAAGCTCCCAATGCCACGCCGGGTCATCCAATCAACCCCCACACCGGTGAACCATATGCTTCGCAAGAAGTATTTCGTGGAGATTTCACCCGTGTGTTGGCAGAATTCTGGGCTGACGGACCGGATTCCGAAACCCCGCCTGGTCATTGGTTCACGCTCTTGAATTACGTCAATGATCAGGAGGCACTCGTCCGTCGCTGGCGCGGAAATGGCGAAGAATTGTCGCTTTTGGATTGGGATGTGCTCGGGTATTTCGCCATGGGCGGTGCGATGCATGACGCGGCCATTTCAGCCTGGAGCAACAAAGGTTGGTACGATTATGTGCGACCGGTTTCGGCGATTCGCTGGATGGCCGATCGCGGACAAAGCTCGGATCCAGAACAGCCCAACTTTGACGGAGCTGGACTTCCCCTGATTCCTGGCAAAATTGAACTGATTACCAGCGACGACTCCGAAGAACTTCGTGGAAGCGATAACGAACATTTGCACGAATTGAAAGTAATGGCATGGCGCGGGCCCGATTACATCGCTGTTCCTGCGCTCAACAAAGCTGGAGTTGGCTGGATTCGAGCACGTGAATGGTGGCCATACCAGCGCCCCACGTTTGTCACGCCACCATTTGCGGGTTATGTAAGTGGTCACTCTACATTCAGCCGGGCCGCCGCTGAAGTGCTCTGCCTTCTTACAGGTGACGACTACTTCCCAGGGGGAATGGGCTCTTTCCCAATTGAAGCGAATGAATTTCTTGTCTTTGAAGATGGGCCATCAGAAGATTTCGAACTTCAGTGGGCTACTTACAGAGATGCCGCTGACCAAAGTGCACTGTCCCGCATTTGGGGAGGAATCCATCCGCCTCAGGACGATTTCCCCGGGCGAGCCATCGGCCAAGTAGTGGGCATTGATGCGTTTTTACTGGCTGAATCGTATGCATTTCCATTGCTTGTAGACCCCACAAATTGCGCAGGAGATTTCAATGCTGACCAAGTCCGCAACCTTTACGATCTGCTCCTGTTGTTGGTCCATTTTGGCGAATCAACGAGTGGAGGCGGCAATGTGGCGCCTGCAACACTGGACCTTGACAGCGACGGAATGATCAGCACTTCTGATTTGCTCGGCTTATTGACGGTATGGGGCGTGCCTTGTTAATGGGTGCTATTGGCGACTCATTTAACCTCGCCAGCGGCGTGAACCACCAACTCATCAAGGAACATCCAAGATTCGAGCTTTGCAGCATCGTGCCAATCCGGGCATGGACCAGGATTGAGCGCCTTAAACCTCACAAATTTGGCTTCGGTCTGCACGGGAACGGCTATCCGAACGACTCCCTGAGTTTCATCCGGCACAAACGCTGTAGACCCCTTCCATGCAGACTGACTGGACCAATCTCCTTGCCAATTCACACCATCCACTGACCATTGAAAACGCACAGAATCAGGGACAAATATCCATGCGTCTTGGTACAGGTAAAATTGCATGCTCAATGAATCCACATGCTGCACCGCTCCCAAATCAAGGCGCACTCCCATCTCCTTTCCCTGTGTCGCTTGCCAACATCCGTCTCGGAAATCGAATGAACCGAGGCGACCATCCGCAAGGCCTTGAGCACCTCCACCGGGGTAAGATGTGCTCCATTGATGACCCAACTGCAGCGGAGCGAACGCTCCCAAATGACCCGCCAATGGAAAACGCCAGGGGGTTCCAACGGAAACTCCATGGCGACGCAAATTGACCACCAAAACACCTTCTCCGGCTAGCTCAAACGGTTGGTCAAATGGAAGCTCAAAGTGTTCTTCAACGCCTTCGCTTATCCATTTCACATCTCCTTCAATCCCCGCTATCGCACGATCCAACTGCACCTTGATGGAGCCCTCTGTATCCGCAGGCTCACAGGTCAGGTCGATGGGAATCGCTTCCCATCCATAATCCACATTCCACGCATCCAATCGGGTGTAATGCCGTTCCATTCGTTGCTGGAATTCCTTCCAGTCTCGCTGTGATTTGGCACTCCAAAGCACCTCGCTCATGGCTACGATGCGCGGAAACACTTTGGAATCAACCAACTCCTGAGGTGCTCGCTCGGACCACATGTTGCATTCTCCTCCCAAAATTCGTCCTGTCCCTTCCAAATCTTCCGGTTCTGGCTCAAAC
>CAJQMI010000011.1 GCA_905479395.1 uncultured Flavobacteriales bacterium | reverse complement strand
GTTGACCTGGACCAGGATGGAGACTTTGATATTGTCGGAAGCTTTCAATATGCCTATCTCTATAATTACAATCCGTACAGTTACTCTTACCTCGCCAATGCAATGTTCTGGTGGAGAACACAGGGACGCCAACATCTCCTCAGTTTGATGCGTTGGAATTGAATCCATTTGGTTTGGATGTATCGGGTTCGTTTGCATCGAAAGATTCAGAATTGTACACCTATGCTTTTGAATGTGCCGATATTGATGGTGACGGTGATGTAGACTTTCTCGGAACGTTGACGGATTATTCAGGGGATGTTGCATTCCATGAAATGTATTGGTGTGAGAATACGGGCTCAGCAACGAATCCATCATTTGCGCCACCAGTGCTGGAGCCTTTTGGTTTGTTGCCTTCAGCTGATGGGGCTCAGTATGGTGGGCTCTCATTCTCACTGGAAGCCGCTGACTTGGACCAAGACGGTGATTTGGATTTGCTTCAAAGCCTCTATTTTTCAGGTCCAGTGGCGGCAAATTCTGTTTGTCAATACTTTGAAAATACAGGCAGTGCCTCTGCGCCTTCATTTGCAGCATCGGCAAACAATCCATTTGGCCTTCTCGCGGGAATCAACCTTCCCAACAACAACCTTGGAGTTCGTTCCATCCAGTTCTCAGACATCGATGGCGATGGTGACTTGGACTTTTTTGCGAACAACATCTTTGGATACGGTTTTCCAGAAGGCTACGTGATGGAATACCAAGAAAACATTTCACCGGTTGAGGTCAACGAGCTTGATGCGCCGTCATTTGAACTCTACCCCAATCCAGCAACCACAACGATTCGATTCGATTGGGGTGAATTGGAGGTGCTTGCTGCAACCATTTCAGATGCTTCCGGTGCCCAAGTGATGCAATGCAATCCAGCTCGGACAGAGGCAAACATTGAGCATTTAGCCGATGGTATATATCTGTTGTCTTTGGAAACTGAGGTCGGACGATTCACCAGTCGATTCATCAAAAAGTAGGAAGAAATGAAAAATCTACATGCCTTCGCTTTTGCGGTGTTTTCATCTGCTTTGATCATACTTGCACCTGCAGCAATGGCTCAGGACTGCGCGAATGTCGAGTTTGCAGCATTCAACCTAACCGGGGGAGAAATTCCACAATTGAACGTGGCTTATGAAATTTCTGATCTGAGCAACGTCGTTGTGGGGTCTGGACTTTGGGAGGTTACGGAGGCAGGCGTCTTTGCTCCGATGTGCCTGCCGATGGGGTGCTATATTTTGTCCATTGAAATCGGTGCTGTTGACCTCAGTGCGATTGAAATGCAGTTGATGCAATCTGATTACATCATGATTTTGAGCGGATGGATTCAAGACGGTAATGAAGGCGCATGGATAACGGAATTCTGCGTTGAAACGCCGGTGGAATTCTATTGCCCTGAATCCATCGATTATGCTGCTGGTGAAGGCTGTGCATGGTCGTTTGAGATTGGGAGTTTTCAGCAAGGGGAATCGGTTGATTGGAACTTTGGAGACGGAGGTGAATCAGTGCTTGGCGGTCATTATATCGAGCATGATTTCCCGAATGCTGGCACCTACGAGGTCAGCGCATTTTTCACCTCATATGATTGTCCCATGGGGGTGTATTTGACCACCACGGTTGTGGTGGAAGGTTGCGGGGAAGAAGAATGCACATTGGAAATGGATGTGGCCAGCGTTGATGGTATGTGGTACACATTTTCCATCCCAGAGCAACCAGAAGGCGCCATCATCGAATGGTACATTGATGGCCAAGTGGTGCCGCCAACGAGCGACAATGGCTTGACCTTTGAGGCTGGATTTGACTTCAACCCAAATTGGAGCGTATGCGTCGAGGTCTACACCGAGGCCTGCCCTCAAGGCATGGAAGTTTGTTATACAAACAACGAAAGCAGCGATTGCCCTGATTCCGATACGATGGAGGTGGAATACCTTGGTGGATGTGATGCTATGTTCTGGCTTTATGACCCGAACGTAACTGAGATTGGCTGGTCCGTGAATGGTGAATTGATTGAATGGACTACGGGGATTTTTTTCGATTACACCTTTCCAAGCGATGGAGTTTACTCCGTGACGGCCGAACTCTACTCTGCAACATGCCAAGGGGAGCTGTACGATTTGGAGATAGAGATCGAAGGCTGCGGTGAGGAGGCTTGTTTGCTCGATGTGGAATGGGGCGAAATCGAATGCAATGAATTTCTCATTGGAGCTCTGAATCAACCTGAGGATGCTACCATTTTCTGGACACTGGATGGAGAGCCTTATGACTATGGAGTGTCAGCAATTACTTACACGTTCGAAGAAGATGGATGCCACGTTTTTAATGCAGGCTATGAGACGCCCGAGTGTCCTTCTGGCGTTTTTGCTGAAGTGGAGATTTGTTCCGATTGTACCGGTACAATCGGCATTTTCGAGTCGAATGAGCCAATTCCCGCCTTCCGATTTTGGCCCAATCCGGCAAATGATGAAGTCATTTGGGACGGCAATGAATTCCATGAAAGCGGCACACTATCCATCCACACGCTGGATGGTCGAATGTTGATGAATCGGGACATTCTGAGCGCTTCAGGCTCGCTTAATGTTGCGCAAATTCCAGAGGGGTGGTACGCGTTAACATGGATGCAAAAAGGCCAAGACCCCATTCGTCAAAAACTTCTGATTTTGCACTGAATTTTTGAAAATTTAGTTGAAAACGCAAGGTGTTCAGCCACAAAAAGGGCGTGATTCATCTGCTGACGTGCATTAACTTCGTGCTGGCAAATCAAGAGCGATTTCCAACATGAATATGAGCTATAAAAAACTGAACAATTGGGCAGGGTGGGGCATTTGGGCCATCGCAACGATTGTATACCTGTCCACCATCGAACCAACGGCCAGTTTTTGGGACTGCGGCGAATTCATCGCTTCAGCCTATAAATTGGAGGTAGGCCACCCTCCGGGGGCGCCATTTTTCATGTTGCTTGCGCGCTTTTTGATGGTGTTTTCGACGCCGGAAACAGCTGCGATTTTTGCCAATGCCCTTTCTGCTCTGAGCAGTTCATTCACCATTCTCTTTCTTTTCTGGAGCATCACTCACCTCGCAAAGAAATTTACAGTTGGAGAAGCGAAAAGCATCTCGGGTGCGCAAACCTGGGCGGTGTTGGGTTCTGGAGCGGTAGGTGCTTTGGCTTATACCTTCAGTGATAGCTTCTGGTTTTCGGCGGTTGAAGGGGAGGTCTACGCGTTGTCTTCTCTCTTCACAGCCTTGGTGTTTTGGGCCATCTTGAAATGGGAGTCGGTGGCTGACGAACCTGGGAATTTGCGCTGGATTTTGTTGATCGCCTACCTCATGGGATTGTCCATAGGAGTTCACCTTTTGAATTTACTTGCAATCCCAGCGATCGCTTTGGTGTTTTATTTCAAGCGGTATGAATTTTCATGGAAAGGCATTTTGCTTACGGCTGTCGCAGCAGTTGCGCTCTTGGGTTTTATCCAGGAAGGCCTGATCAAGGGTGTGGTGAATTTGGCTGGGAAATTTGAATTGTTTTTTGTGAATGATTTGGGGATGGGCTTCAACACCGGCGTCATGGTTTATGCAGCCGTCCTTATGATCCTGCTCACGTTTGCCATTTGGTGGACCCAAATGAAAAATTGGGTGGCAGCGAACACTTTTGTTCTCGGGATGGTCATGGTTTTGATTGGGTATTCTACGTTTGCCGTGATTGTGATTCGAAGCGCTGCGAATCCACCGATGGATGAGAACAATCCGGAGGACTTGTTTGCATTGTTGTCGTACTTAAATCGTGAACAATATGGAGATCGACCACTTGCGACAGGGGAGTATTGGGGAAGCCCAACGGACAAGACTCAGCCTTATTCGAACGGGCGACCAAGTTTTGTAAAAAGTTTTAGCATCATCGAAGACCGTGGAGTCGACAAACGTTTGAAGTCATTCCGAAGCGAGGGAGGTGCTGCGGCTTGGATGGCCGCCAATGGCACGGAACGCATGCGCATTCAGGAAGAATATGTAGACAGTGGAGACCGGAAAGGGAGCGTTCCGAATTACGATGCCCGATTTACGACAGCCTTTCCGAGGATGTACTCCACACAAGCCAATCACATTGAGGCTTACAAGAGCTGGAGCAATTACAAAGGGTACAATCAAGCAGTTTCATTTACGAGCACCCTCAGTGATCAACGAATGAACGTGCAACAATTTGAAGCACACATCTCCCAAGAATATTTGCAAGGAGGCATGTCCAAGGACGCCTTGAATCGAGCAATGACGGGATTGTTTCGCTCATATGGGCTTCGATTTGACGAGCGATATGAAGTCACTTCAGAATCTGAAATTTTGGTCCGAGATCCGGAGTCTGGAAGCATGCAGCGGGCACCTTTAACCGATGCGGGAATCCTCCAGACGTTGTCGAATCTTATGGTCAGCGATTTGCAGTCAGGCTTGTCTTCTGGTAAGGGCTACGTGAATCGTTTGGAAGGTGAGAAAGCACAACTGGAGAATCAAATTCGAGCAGCAACGGCTCAAGCGAATCGCAGCGGATCATCAGAAGATGTTCGTCGGGTGCGGCAAATGGAGAGCTTACTCGACCGAATACAGACGGACTTGATGCCTTCTACTTTGGAAAACCTAAGCTATTTCAAAGACTACCAGATGGGATGGATGTATTTCCGTTACTTTTTGTGGAATTTCTCAGGAAAACAGAATGATTTTCAGGGACATGGCAGTTTCAAAGAAGGGAATTGGATTTCGGGAATTGCTTCCATTGATGAGCAGCGTCTGGGCAATCAAGATGAGCTTACCGAGGTCGCCAAAGCCAACAAAGGCTACAATCGGTTTTATTACTTGCCGTTATTGCTGGGATTGATTGGCTTGATTTTTCATGCAATTCGAGATCCACGGCAATTTTTAGTTGTTGCTGCGCTTTTCGTTTTGACGGGAATGGCCATTGTGGTTTACCTCAATCAATATCCTTTCCAGCCAAGGGAGCGCGACTATGCATTTGTCGGGTCGTTTTACGCGTTTGCTATTTGGATAGGACTTAGCGTTTACGCACTGTTTGAATGGGCAAGAAAAGCCGATATCCGTGGTTTTGTTCAAGTTTTGGGGAGCAGCGCCTCTGCGGCAGTGGTTCTTTATGTCATGGAAATGATCACAGGTGGCCCGCATGCGCTGAGTGCCTCCATTGCCTTTATGGCTGGAGTTGTAGCGTTTTTGATGGGAGTCGCGTGGCTTTTGAATGCGATGTCCGTCAATGAATCCCTCAGAGCGCAATCGATGCTTGTTCTTGCTTTGGCCGTTCCGTGCCTTATGGCCACAGAGGGATGGAACGACCACAGCCGTGCCAAGCGCCGCACGGGTGTTGACTTTGCAAAGAATTATTTGGATTCACTTGAGGAAAACGCCATTCTCTTCACCAATGGCGATAACGACACCTTCCCCCTTTGGTATGTGCAAGAAGTGGAGGGATATCGCACGGATGTTCGCATTTGCAATTTGAGCTTGCTCAATACGGATTGGTACATCGATCAGATGAAGCGGCAAGCTTATGAGAGCTCACCTTTGCCCATCTTGATGGACGAAGAAAGCTATCGTCAAGGAACACGAGATGTCGTCGTAATGGACCGTCCTCAAAATGCCTCAGCGCCTTATATGGACCTTGATGCAGCTATGAAAATGGCCTTGGATGATTCCAAAACCCGGGCCTTTGGTGGTGGCAAGAGTTATTCTGTTTTGCCCACGCACAGCTTTCGAATTCCAGTAGACAGTGCTGCACTTGTGGAGCACAACGTATTGAATTCGGAAGAAATGAAACAGCGGGTTGAATCACTCGAATTCACATTGTCAGGGGCCAATGGGAAGCCAAAAGGCTACATTTTGAAAAGCCAATTTGCAGTGTTGGACATGATTCGCGGCAACAACTGGGAACGTCCGATTTATTTTGCGGTAACCACAGGCCCAGACAGCTACATGGGCTTGCAATCATTCTTCCGTTTGGAGGGCTTGGCTTACCGTTTGGTTCCTATTCGATACGAACAGAATGACAATCCAAATGCTTACGGTGGCGTTGCCACGAAGACGATGTATTCGAACGTCATGGACAAGTGGTCGTGGGGAGGGATGGACAATGTCGAGGATGGCATCTACATGGATGAGAACAATCGCCGGATGGTGACGAATTTCAGGTTGCAGCTTTCCGTCTTGGCCGATGAGCTTATGAAAGAGAACGATCCGGATCGTGCTTTGGATATATTGGAGCAAGTGTTGACTAAAATGCCCGAGGAAAATGTCCCCATGAGCCGGGTGCTGATGAGCATTCAAGGCAGTCTATTGGAATTGGCCTCAACAACCGGGGTAGGAGGTACGCAGATTTACGAACTATCGGATGAACGTCGTGCTTTGGCGAAAGAATTGGGGATTGACTTGACCCGAAGATTGTTTGAAATCCAAGTGGATGATTTGGAATACTACCATTCTTTGGACCCTGCTCGTTTCCGTTCCTTGTCTCAAGAACGAAGAATTGCAAAGCAGGTTGCTGAGGTCATGGTTCAAACAGCGTCTGTATATCTTCCGGGCGACTCACTCGGCGCAGAGCTGGAAGCTGAGATGGTCGAATTGGAAAAGATGATGGTTCAATCTGAGCAACGCATTGCGTCGATGGGTGCTTTCGAATTTTAAAAGCCTTGGAAAAACAGCGCATCGCCATTCTGGCTTCGGGCTCAGGTTCCAATGCAGAGCAAATCATACGGCATTTCTCAGGAAGTGATTTGGCCGAAGTGGTTTGGGTGGGTTGCAATCGACCAGAACCGAAAGCAGGAGTGTATGCACGCACGCGGGCTTTGGGCATAGAGACGACATCATTCAACGCGCAACAACTCAAGGGCGGTTCTGTCTTGGAAATGCTGAGTGAATCCAATGTGGATTGGGTTGTTTTAGCGGGTTTTCTTTTAAAAATTCCGACTGAAATTGTGGCCCACTTTCAAAGCAGAATGACCAACATTCACCCGGCGCTTTTGCCAGATTTCGGAGGGAAAGGAATGTATGGCGAGCATGTGCACCATGCGGTCAAATCAGCGGAATGTTTAGAGACGGGCATGACCATACACTGGGTCACACCCGAATACGACAAAGGCAGTGTTATTTTTCAAGCGGCTTGCTCGATAGAGCAGAGCGATGATGTGGATGACATTGCTGCAAAAGTGACGCAATTGGAGCATGAGTATTACGCGCGAATCATCGAGGCATTGATCGATGATGCATCGGCCCAAAATTCTTTGACAGATGGGTAAAGTTGTCGTTTATACAGACGGAGGGGCCAGTGGAAACCCAGGTCCTGGAGGTTATGGCGCCCTGCTTATGTCTGGCGAGCACAGCAAGGAATTGAGCGGTGGCTTTCGTCGCACGACCAACAACCGAATGGAGTTGCTTGCCGTGATTGTTGCCTTGGAAGCTTTGAAGCGACCGGGTTTTGAGGTGGACGTTTATTCAGACTCTAAGTATGTTGTGGACGCGGTAGAGAAGCGGTGGGTTTTTTCATGGGAAAAGAAAAATTACAAGGACAAGAAAAATCCGGATTTGTGGAAACGCTTTTTGATTGTGTACCGCACGCATAAAGTGAAATTTCATTGGGTGAAGGGTCATGCAGGTAACCCCAACAACGAACGGGTTGATCGGCTTGCTGTGCAGGCCTACCAAACAGGTCATTTAGAGGTTGATGTGGCATATGAAGCACTCAATGGCGCATGAAGCGTCTTGTTTGAGGGATTTCTTCTGCCGTAGAGCCGTATCTTTGTGGCCTCAAACGCAATAACGTATTGAACCATGCGCACTGATTTATACCAAGGCCACGACTATTACAACTTGGATGATTTGCTCACAGAAGAGCACAAGCTTATTCGAGAAACTGCTCGAGAATGGGTGAAGAAGGAAGTCAGTCCAATCATCGAGGAGGCGGCTGAAAAATGTGTGTTTCCCCGTCATTTGCTTCCAGGTTTGGGAGAGATAGGAGCCTTTGGGCCCTACATCCCAGAACAATACGGTGGTCCAGGGCTGGATCAGATTAGTTATGGCCTGATCATGCAGGAGCTCGAACGATGCGACAGCGGATTGCGCTCCACGGCATCTGTTCAGAGCAGCTTGGTCATGTACCCAATTTGGAAATACGGCAGTGAAGAGCAAAAGCAGAAGTTTTTGCCCAAACTCGCAACTGGAGAAATGATGGGATGTTTCGGGCTCACAGAGCCAGATCACGGATCGAATCCAGGGGGAATGACCACCAACTTCAAAGAGGACGGTGAAGATGTCATTTTGAACGGAGCCAAGATGTGGATTTCCAATGCACCATTTGCTGATGTTGCTGTTGTCTGGGCTAAGAACGAAGCCGGACGAATCAAAGGCATCATTGTTGAACGCGGAATGGATGGCTTTACCACGCCTACAATGCATGGGAAGTGGAGCTTGCGAGCTTCTGACACGGGGGAATTGATTTTTGACAATGTGCGCGTTCCAAAGACCAATATCTTGCCTGGGCGTGACGGTCTAGGGGCACCGCTGAGTTGCCTCGATTCTGCGCGTTATGGCATCGCTTGGGGGGCGATTGGCGCAGCATTGGATTGTTATGATACCGCCTTGCGCTATTCAAAAGAGCGAATCCAATTTGACCGACCCATTGGCCAATTTCAATTGCAGCAAAAAAAGCTTGCCGAGATGATCACAGAGATCACAAAGGCACAACTTTTGACGCACCGATTGGGCCAACTTCGTGACGAAGGACGCGCCACTTCTTCTCAGATATCAATGGCCAAGCGCAACAACGTAGACATGGCATTGACAGTCGCACGAGATGCGCGTCAGATGCTCGGTGGAATGGGAATCACCGGGGAGTACCCAATCATGCGTCACATGATGAACTTGGAATCTGTCGTGACCTACGAAGGCACGCACGACATCCATTTGTTGATCACTGGATTGGATGTTACGGGTTTGAACGCGTTTGTTTGAGTTCAAACGCATCAGCATCCCGGAGTACAGGGAATTTGGACCTGAAAATGGTCAATTCATCGGCCGATAGGGTGGCTTGAATCCAGGCAGTTTCGTTCTCGACTGAAGAAGCAATGGCTTGTCCTTTTGGGTGAAGAACTGCGCTTTGACCGTTGTATTTAACCCCATTCCCATCTGTACCTATGCGGTTCACCCCAATCGTATAACACTGGTTTTCTATGGAACGGGCCTGCAAAAGTACTTGCCAAGCGGAAATTCTGACTTCTGGCCAGTTGGCGACATAGACGATCACGTCATACGGATCTGATGCTTTGTTTCTGGAAAACACGGGAAACCTTAGGTCGTAACAGATTTGAAGGTTCAATCTCCAACCTCGCCAATGGATCGTTTTCGATTGGTCTCCTTGACTGTAGACTTGGTCTTCTCCGGCAAACCCAAACAGGTGACGTTTGTCGTACCATTCAATTTGATTGGAAGGTGAGATGAAAAAGCAACGGTTTACAAAACGCGCATCTGCCATGATTTTACAGGACAGGCTGCCGACAACGGCGGCGTCTTTTTCTTGGCTCCAACGAAGCATGGCTTGCATTGGGGCAGGCCATTTTTTCGGATTGTCTTTCCAACAGTCATCCCAGTCGAGCGCGATCCGTTTCGGTTGCATGGTAAAGCCTGTGGCCCACATTTCTGGAAGAACGATCAAGTCCGTATGGCCATCTAAGCTCTTTATTTGTTGCGAGATGCTTTGAACATTCGCCGTGGGGTCTTCCCAGTGCAGCGTCGTTTGAAGGGCTGCAACTTGTAAGTTTTGTATCGGATGATTCATGGCTATTTCATCTGTGGCACCTGCAGCAATCGCTCGATTCCTTCATCAAGGGTGGTGTCATTTTTAGCAAAGCAAACACGAACTTGTCTCGGTTTTTTTTGCTCAGCATCCGTGGCTGGATAAAACGGTGAGAGTGGAATCAAGGCAATGCCCTGACCCTTTGACTGAGCGCACCAGTTGTGGGTGACTTCCCGATCGTCCCGATCGTCGAATGAGCTGTAATCGAGCACCTGAAAATAGCCCGCTTCTGCGGGGGTAAAAGACCAGGAACTTCCTGTCAATCCAGCTAGAAGGCGATCCCTTTTCTCCTGATAGAATCCCGCTAAACCTTCAAGATGTGTCTCGCCATCTGAGCTTGCAAGAAACCGCGCGATGCCCTCTTGAAAGGGCGCGCCGGTTGAGAATACATCGTATTGATGCACTTTTCGAATTTCCTGTGTCCAATGCATTGGCGCGATGAGGTAGCCGATTTTCCATCCTGTGGCATGCAAGATTTTACCAAATGAAGCGGTGACAATGCTGCGTTCTCGAAGTTCGTGTTGATGTAAAATGGACAAAGCAGGCTTGCGGTCATAATGCATGGGTCCGTATACTTCATCACTCAAAATCAGGGCATTTGAATCGCTCAACAATGCAGCTAGATCATCGAGTTCATCCATTGTCCAGGTTGCACCGGTTGGGTTGTTGGGAATATTGACAATGATGAGACGGGTTTTTCTCGAAAGAGCTTTACCCAGCGCATCGAGATCCAAGTGGAAGTCGTCCTGTTTCAAAGGAACAACGCGTAGACCTCCTCCGGCGAGCCGAACTGCGGGTTCATACAGGTCGTAACATGGAGCGAGGACGATGACTTCATCTCCAGAATGCACAAGGGTTTGAATTGCAGCAAAAATCAGAGATGAAGCGCCGGCGCCAATGGTGATTTCAGATATAGGAGAGCATTCATGTTGCGTTCGTCTTTTTACATCGGTCGCAATCCATTCGCGCAGTTTGAGATTTCCGGGCATGGGTGCATACTGGTTGTGGCCGTCCATCATGGCTTGATAGACCATTTCCCGCAGTGCCCTCGGAGGATTGAAATCAGGAAAGCCTTGGCTCATGTTGAGCGCTCCGAACTCATGCGCCTTCGCGCTCATTTCTGTAAAGATGGTTGTGCCAACGTTGGGCAGCTTGGATTTCCAGAGAGCCATGCTCGAAGTTAAGGCATCAGCGCATGATGGCAAATTTGCTTGTGCCAGCTGTATTTCCCGCTTGGTCCGTGGCAAATACAAGATAAACTCCGTAGCCCGCTGGCTGTCCGTTCCAGTCCAATCCATCCCAAACAGCTCGCCCCCCCTCTGACTCCAATTGCGCCACCACTCGGCCAGCAGATGTCGTGATGTGAACCGTAGATTCATATGCCAATCCATCGATGGTAATCAAACCTTCAAAATCGGCGGTGACCGGATTTGGATACACCCTGAGCTCATTGATTTCAACAACGAAGTTTTTGGCATCGCTTCGCCAGCCCATGAGGCCTTGGTCCGTTCCGATGAGCACTTCACCGTTGCGATGGTTGATGGCGATATCAAAAATCCGGTCGCTCGGGAGTGGGCTGTTTTCTTCTTCGAAATGCGCTACCTCAGACGAGCCGTCAGAACTCATCAAATACACGCCTGAATTTTGTGTCCCGAGCCATTTGCGGTTGCCGCCATCGATGCAAATGCTTTGAATCACCTCTGTTTCAAGAAGCAATTGAAAATTACCATCTTGTTGGATTAGAATTTGAGAAGCTATTGGATTTTCAAAGTTGCTTTCAAATGCTAGGCTTGGCAGGTAGATGACGCATGGCCCTGCCGCCGTTCCCACCCAAATTTCACCATCCAAATCCTCTTCTATGGAATAGATGTCATCTGAAGGCAACCCACCTCTTTCGGCATCGGAAGTGAGGATCCGCCAGTCGTCGTCGTTGGTGTTTTCAGGTGTTTTGTTCGTGTCATAAACAAGCAATCCTTGGTTGCGTGGCATGATGCACCATATGTAGCCATTTCGTGCAGCGAGTACTTGCCCTAGCCAGCCATCGTTGCCCAAAGCATCACCCAGACCCATCGTTTCAAATGAGCCATCTTGCAGCCGCACATGCAGCCCTTCATCTGCATAGGCATTGGTAAACCAGAGATTTCCAAGGGCATCAAAATCCACACCGCCAACTCCAATCCTCGGGGACCCACCAAAATTAGCGGGTTGTAGCGGACTATTTTCCTCGTTAAAAACACCAACAACCTGGTTTTCGAGCACTTCCACGAGACCTTCTTCCCACGTGCCAAAGAACGCGTGATCGGGATTCAAAGGATCAATTGAAACGCACATGGGATCATTGATTCCTGCGACATTGTTTTCTCCTTCGCCGAGGTCAATCCACTGCCAGTCATTGCCTTCGAAACCATAAAGCCCATGTTTGTGATACATGCTTGTCCACGTGCCATCAATGCCGCCAGACGCGATCCAGATTCGATCGTTCCACGCATCAATGTCTCTAACCAGGGCAACGGGAGGTCCATCCAATACCCAGTGATCATCTTGTTCCTCACCGGTGATGTCCATTTTCAAAAGACCTTGTTCATTGTTGGCGATGAACAAGTCTTGAAAGTTTTCAGTGACAACACTGCCATCAATGGTGCTGCGGTGTTTGAAGGCCATGTCTCGGACACGCAATGGAACACCGTCTGCTGCGTAGTCCAACTGCACTTGTTCCCAATTGGCATTGAACAATCGAATCGACTGGAAGTCCGCTACTGCTAAAAGCCAGTTTTGATTTTCATCATCTGTCTGTGCGGCTTCTAGATCCAAAACAATCCCACCTTCCCAATCTGGGAAGGCACTCCATAGGCCATCATTGAGCAGCCAAAGTGCATCCGGACTTGACGGGTCTTCGGTTTTCATGTGCACCACAATGTCGCCTCCTGGAGCAAAAGCTACATGGGCGTATGACGCAGTTTCGATGGGGATGTCGCTCCAGCGGGTCCAAGCGTCTGGTGAACTTAAAAAAGGATGGTCCACAGGAGCTTCAAAAATCCCTGAATCGGTCCAAACGACATACACAGGCTCTGATGTTTCTCCTTCGTGAACCACAATGCCAGCGCATCGCCGAAGGTTTTGTTGTCCTTCGAGGTACCAGGTGTCTCTTACATCGAGTGTTCTGATATTCAAGGCAACGACCCCAAAACCACAAGCGGCAAAGACCATCTCGGGGTTGTTGACTCCTCCCCAGAGCAATTGCAGCACAGACTTGTCACCGATCAAATTGCTTTGCGTTATATCATTGAAAGTATAGAGCCATGTTCCCGTGTTTGAAAACAAGTCCAATTTCCCAGAAGCGTATCCAACAATTAAAATCTCACCGCTCGCATCCCATGCAAGTGCAGTGGGATTGCTTCCGCTCATGCCTTCAACGGTAGTCAGGCGTTGCAAGCTATTGTCCGATTCATGGTATAAGAACAGGGCCTGGTCAGTTCGCACTGCCCAAAATCCGGTTTGAGATGAAGCGCTTTGGCAATGGACCAATTCTTGGGTCTGGTGATAGGGAAAGTAATCCGACCAAGTCCCTGTTGGCCTGTTTTCTTGGGCTGTGGTTTCACCGCTTGCAGCGAGCTGTCCGAAGACCACCACAAAGCTCTGAATGACAACGGCAAGGCTGAGAGGGATGAATTTCAGGAATATTCGGCGGTTGGTCATGGATTGTTCAGCTCTTCGGGGCATACGCATTACGAGGCAAAGACGATACGGGTCAAAGTTCGGGATATTGCCTCGCAGTCAGGAATAATTTTTCCAACGAAATGATTCTGGACCATGCGTTTCCAGTTCGTCCAGTGCATTCGCATCCGTTAGGGCATAGGTCAAACCTTTGGGGCCTCTTTGCCAAGCAACGATTCGCCAGACAACTAACACACAAAGTAAATCTTCAGCATCAGTGAATGTAAGCCGTCCCATCCGAGCGACTTGCCTGAACGCGAGTTCCCTTCCATTGCGCCATGCGGCGAATAGCTTTCCGATGTGCTGATCGTAACGGAATTCAGACCTGTCCATTCGCATTTCGTATTGCCAAACTTTGACTTGAACCGGAGTGGCCCTGTGAATTCGATCCTCCTGCCTCAGATAGGATTGCCATTGCCCCTTTTCGTCTTCGCAAAAATGTGGTCTTGCTGCAGACCGTGGCACGCGAATTTCGAGCACCGACCGCCCTTCAGCTTTCCAGACCTGAGCTTCGAAGGCGACCGCAGGTTTGCAGTGCGATTGGCACGCCAATTCTATGATGTGAACTTCCTCATCGGCCCTTACGCCCACAATGCCTCCATTGTCCTTCACACCGATAAGGAGCCTTCCTCCCTCACTATTGGCAAAGGCCACAATTGTCTTTGCAATTTTCCGTGCATTGTCCACCCGCATCTTGAAGTCTTGGGTTTGATGTTCCCCTTCTTCGATCATCTGCAAGACATAAGACATGGCTGTGACAAGGTTTAAAATGAATGCTCCTGCCGAAAATAGCGCCACATTCCGATATTTCGGATGGGGAATTCCATGAGAATACGCTATCTTTGCACGGATAACAAAAAGCGAAAGAATTGAAAGAGGGGTCCAACACCCCTCTTTTTTGTTGCTAATGTGAGCAACATTTGATCGCTGAAACATCACCAAACGCGCAAACGTGATTCAAGAACAAACGGTTCGTGACTTAGCCCAAGCTTACCTCGAAGGGGGTACGGGATTTGTCGTGGACGTGCGCGTGAGGGAGGGGAATGTGATTGGCATCTTGCTGGATGACGATGAAGGCACGAGCATTTCGAAATGCATCGAACTCAGCCGTCATCTCGAGGACGAGTTGGACCGGGATGCTGAGGATTTCTCGCTCGACGTAAGTTCCCCGGGATTGGATCAGCCCTTGAAGATGCTTCGTCAGTACACCAAGAATATTGGTAGGGATGTGCAGTTGAAAATTCAAGAGGCGGGAAAGGTGGAAGGCAAGTTGATTGCTGCCACTGAGGATGAGATTGTCATTCAAACGCGCGAAAAGCGACGCATTGAAGGACGCAAGGCCAAAGAATGGGTTGAGGAGGATCAAACGTACGCATTGGAAAAATTGGATTGGACCAAGGTTCAAGTTTCATTCAAGAAGAAATAACGAGACCACAATCAGTCATTATTAACTGCGAGCAGCAAACATTGAAAGCATGACACAGCTCAATTTGGTAGATTCCTTCAAGGAATTCAAAGAATTTAAGAACATCGACCGCGAGGTCATGATGGGCATCTTGGAAGATGTTTTTCGGGCCATGATCCTCAAGAAATATGGGGATGACTCGAATTTCGATATCATCATTAACCCCGACAAAGGCGACTTGGAGATTTGGAGGAATCGCGTCATTGTTGGCGATGGTGAAGTGGAGGATGAAAACGAAGAGATCGCACTTTCGGAGGCACTCAAAATAGAAGATGACTTCGAGGTTGGCGAGGAAGTGTCAGAAGAAATTAAATTGGAGTCCTTTGGCCGACGAAACGTTTTGTCGTTGCGACAAAATCTAGCGGGTCGAATCATGGATTTGGAGAAAGACGCCATTTACCAGCTCTACAAAGAGCGCGTGGGTGAAGTCATTTCTGCTGAAGTATACCAGATTTGGAAGCGTGAAATTTTGCTCGTGGATGACGAGGACAATGAGGTCGTTATGCCACGTGAAAGCCAGATTCCAGGTGATTTCTTCAAGAAAGGAGACACTGTTCGGGCTGTAGTTTCTGCAGTTGAGATGAAGAATAACAATCCGCGGATTGTTTTGTCCCGGACAGCACCCGAGTTCTTGGAGCGTTTGTTTGAACAAGAAGTTCCAGAAATCTCAGACGGTCTTATCACCATCAAAAAAGTGGTTCGAGCACCAGGTGAGCGTGCAAAAGTTGCCGTTGAATCTTATGACGAACGCGTGGACCCAGTGGGTGCTTGTGTCGGAATGAAAGGTTCTCGAATTCATAGCATCGTGCGTGAGCTGAAGAACGAGAACATCGACGTAATCAACTTCACGGAAAACGAACAATTGCTCGTGACTCGATCGCTTAGCCCTGCGAAAATCTCATCCATTGAGTTGAATGAAGAAACCCGCGAGGCAAAAGTTTATCTCAAATCGGACCAAGTCAGCTTGGCCATTGGAAAAGGCGGGAACAACATCAAGTTGGCTGGCCTTCTAACGAACTATGAAATTGACGTCTATCGTGATGAAGATGATTCTTCCGATGACGTTGAATTGACCGAATTTGCTGATGAAATCGATGCATGGATCTTGGAGGAATTCGTCAAGATTGGTCTCGAAACAGCCCGTTCTGTATTGAATCGTAATGAAGATTTTTTGGTGAACCGAACCGATCTCGAGCTCGAGACGATTCGAGAAGTCTTGAAAATCTTGAAAGACGAATTGTCTTAATTCCTGTCGAAAGACCGCATTCCCTGTTAAATTCGCATTTCTAAGCCCTCATTTTGCCAATGGCCGACGCTAACAAACCCTTACGACTCAATCTCATTGCCCGAGAGTTTAATTTGGGCATCCAAACCATCGTGGACTTTTTGGCGGGTAAAGGCATTGAAGTAGATGCCAAGCCAAACACGAAGATTGACGCCGCTGCTGTGGCTTTGGTTCGCGCTAACTTTCAGGATGAAAAGGCAGCGAAGGCAAAAGCTGTAAGCTCGGCCAACCGAGCTGTAACTGAACGTGCAAGTGTTACTTTGGCTTCAGCTCGCAAAAAGCCAAAGGCTGCAGAGGAGCCTGAAGTCGAATTGGATTTGTCGATTTTTCAAAAGAGCCAACAGCAGCCTGTAGTTCAGCGTGTCAAAAGTGAAGAGCCTGAAAAGCCATTAGCTCCTGAGCCAGTCAAAGAATCCGCACCAGAGGCAGTAGCGTCTGAGAAGTCTGAAGAAAAAATTGAGGCGCCTGCTGAAGTGATTGTCGAAGCACCTGTTGAGGTCAAGGTGGAGGCCCCTGCAGCAGCGTCTGTGGAAGCTCCGATTGAGGAGCCCGAGCCGGTTAAGGCTGAGCAAGAAGTGAGACCTGATGGTCCGGTCAAGGTTCTTGGGAAGGTAGATTTGGATGCGGTTTCGAAAAAATCGAAACCAAAAACCAAGCAGGAGAAACTCGCTGAGAAAGCCAAATTGGCAAAGAAATCAGCTGATATCACCAAGAAAGAAGCTGCTGCTCAGGCTGAAGCAAAAGCGAAAGTAGCGGCAGATGAAGCAGCAGCAGCAGCTGCTGCAAAGGTTCCTGAAGCTAAGGTGATTGAAAAGCATGAGACGAAGATTGAGAAGCTTTCAGGCCCAACAGTTGTTGGGAAGATTGTGCTTCCTGTAGAGAAGAAGAAAACGCCAGCAGGTAAGGGAGACGACAACAAGCGAAAGCGAAAGCGCATCACGAAGGTTGATGTTGAGAAAACGGCACGCACATCGGGCGGAAGCAGACCTGATACCCGAGGACGTGGAAGAAGAAACGAGCCGAAGAAAGAGGTCAGTCAGGCAGATATCCAGAAGGAAATCAAAGAAACGCTTGCTCGACTGAGCGGAGGCAAGAAGTCCAATTCCGCAAAATTGCGTCGAGCCAAGCGAAGCGCTGTACAAGAACGGCAGGAGCAAGAATTGGCGCGTCAGGAAGAGGATGCAAAAACATTGCAGCTCACTGAATTTGTGACAGTGGCTGAATTGGCAAGCATGATGAATGCCAATGTAAATGAAGTGATTTCTGCCTGCATGACACTGGGCATTATGGTGTCCATCAACCAACGGTTGGATTCCGAAACCATCACGGTTATCTCGGAGGAGTTTGGCTATGAAGCCAATTTTGTCAGTGCGGAAGTTCAGGAATCAATTGAGATTGAGGTGGACGATGAAGCAGACAAGACCGAACGTCCGCCGATTGTGACGGTCATGGGTCACGTCGATCACGGAAAAACATCGTTGTTGGACTTTGTAAGAAGTGCGAATGTGATTGCAGGTGAGGCCGGAGGTATTACCCAGCATATTGGAGCCTATCACGTTACACTGCCTCAAGGAGGTAAGATGACATTCTTGGACACGCCGGGTCACGAAGCATTTACAGCAATGCGCGCCCGTGGTGCTCAAGTCACCGATATCGCGGTAATTGTCGTTGCCGCGGATGATGCGGTAATGCCTCAAACAAAAGAGGCAATTAACCATGCACAAGCTGCAGGCATTCCTATGGTTGTTGCGTTGAATAAGATGGATCGTCCTGAGGCGAATGCGGATAAGATTCGTCAAGAGCTATCAGAGATGAACGTGCTCGTGGAAGAGTGGGGAGGAAAATTCCAAAGCCAGGAGATTTCTGCAAAGAATGGCACGAACGTTCAACAGCTACTGGAGAAGGTTCTTTTGGAGGCGGAGATGCTTGATTTGCGCGCAAACCCAAAGAAGCGTGCCATTGGAACAGTTGTCGAGAGTTCTCTGGACAAAGGCCGAGGCTACGTGACCAACTTGTTGGTGGAGGGCGGTACACTCCGAATTGGAGATGCATTGTTGGCAGGACAGTATTCTGGAAAGGTCAAAGCAATGTTCAACGAGCGTGGAACGCGCGTTGAAGAGGCGGGCCCTTCAGTGCCGGTTTCCATCCTAGGATTTGATGGTGCGCCAAGCGCCGGTGATAAGTTCCATGTCCTCGAAGACGAGCGCGAATCACGAAACATCGCAATCAAACGTCAGCAGTTGCAACGAGAACAAGGCGTTCGATCACAACGATCGGTAACGTTGGAAGAGCTCGGAAGGCGGATTGCTGTTGGTGAATTTAAGGAGCTGAATCTCATCGTGAAGGGTGACGTGGATGGATCCATCGAGGCCCTGAGCGACTCACTCCAAAAGTTGAGCACTGAGAAGGTTCAAGTGAACATCATTCACAAAGCAGTAGGCCAAGTTTCAGAATCAGACATTCTGCTCGCTTCCGCTTCTTCAGCGATCATCATTGGTTTCCAAGTTCGTCCGAGTGGCGCAGCACGTCGACTTGCTGAGAAAGAGGGCATCCAAATCAAATTGTACTCAATCATCTACAAGGCTATTGAGGAAATGAAGGATGCCATGGAAGGTTTACTTTCTGCCAAGATCGAAGAGAAGGTCGTGGGCTCTGCCGAGATCCGAGAAACGTTCAAAATATCCAAAGTGGGTACCATCGCAGGTTGCTTTGTCTTGGATGGCAAAATCAACCGAAACAACAAAATCAGGGTCGTCCGTGATGGGGTTGTTGCGTACACCGGAACACTGGGTTCTTTGAAGCGTTTCAAAGATGACGTTCGTGAAGTTTCCAAAGGATTTGAGTGCGGTCTCAATGTGGACCGATTCAACGATATCAAAGTGGGTGACGTCATTGAAGCCTATGAAGAGGTCGAAGTGAAGCAAACCCTCGAAGACTAAATCTTCAATCAGATTGAGGGATTGTCGGATCCTGATTTTCGCTGGAAATGGTTAGCTCAGGCAGCTGTATTTCCATGGGGATCACGATGGATAGCGGGAAGACGTTTAGCCATGTTTGCTTCTCATTTTCAGCTTCCCACTTGGTTCGAAAGTTCCCGAGGGTGATGCGATAATTGGGAGGCATGGATGAGAGGTATATCGGCAGGGGAGTCCTCTTTCTTGCCAATGACCTGAATTCGCGGGCTCGTTGCAAGCTGCCTGAAAAGAGTTGCACTCGATATCCCATGAGGGGATGTGGTGTTTCCTTCCAAACTGAATCCATTTGAGCCATGCGGTCATCCCAGATCAAGGTGTAATCTCCTTGCTTTCGAGGGGCGATGGGAGCAGATTTCTCGCGTTCCAGCATCTCAATTTTTTCACCTGTGGCATCGATGGCAGTGGGGGTTCCAGATTCGTCTGGAGTAGCCGTTGGAGACTCAGTCTGTGAAGTCGCAGGCAAGGCCACTTGAACAGAATCGCACTGCTCAAGTTTTGGCCGAAACAAGCTTTTCCACCAAGCTCCGTCCTCTTGACTAAGCGCTACATTTGATCCACCACAGGTGAGTGCAAGCGCCAAAAAGGCTGTTTTGGATCTTGTGATGAGGTTTTGAGGAAGCTCCATTGAAGTTGCGATTGGCGGTAAAGTTATGAAATCAAGCTACACTGTGGTTTGAGCCCTATTCCGCGCATTGTCATGGAAAAGTCATGAAAATTTGATGTGCTTTAAATCTCGCAACATACTTAAAACCAGGGTGTTGTGAGAATCAGGAGCGGATTCGTCAAATAAGGGTCATGAGATTGCCCTCTTTCGGGATGTTTTATTGGTTCTCAATGCTTAATTTCGCGTGCGAAAAGAGCGACAATTTTTGTGATGCGAAAAGCAAATTCCATGGTAGCTTACACGGGCTTCAGAGCCTTTAGAAACATATTGACCGCGTGCCTTCTTATGATGGCCACACAGGCGGTTGCTGATATTTGGGAAGAGGGTGACATTGAGGCGGGCCAAGCGCTCTTCAATGCAAACTGCGCTTCATGCCACAAAGTGACAAACGAAGTTTTGGCAGCGCCTGGTCTAGCCGGCATCGCTGATCGGTGGGGAGCCACTGATGAGTTGCTCATCGAGTGGATTCAAAATCCACAAGGAGCTGCTGAATCGGGAGACAAGTACATCAAGTCGTTGGTTGATCGGTATGTCCCCACTTATGGATGGATGACCGCCCAAGCGGTATCGCCGGATGACATTAAAAATATCATGGCGTATGTGCAGAATCCACCGGATGCTGCCCCCGTTGCTGATTCCGGATCAGATTGCGTCACAGTAGATGAGCTGCCAATTGTCGATTCATCGGACTCGTCTGGCATTTGGTTCCTGATGTTGTTGGTGTTGTTTTTGATCATTGCGATGGCTGCTGCTGGAGTGAACCGAAGCCTCACCAATGCATCTTTGGAAAAAGACGGCGACAGTTTACTCGAAGAAGGACCTTACAGCACGCGGATTCGAAACTGGACGTGGGACAACCGCGTCGCAGTTAGCTTGATTGGAATGTTCTTTTTGGCATACGGTGCCGTCCTGGGATATCAAGGCCTGATGCGCGTTGGTGTTGTAGAAGGATACAAACCAAATCAACCGGTCAAGTTCATACACAGCGTACACGTCTGTGAAAATGAAGTGGACTGCAAGTACTGTCACCACAGTGCATACGAATCCAAGCATGCTGGAATTCCATCTACGAATGTCTGCATGAACTGCCACAAGGCGGTGAAGAAAGGACGTCGCTATGGCGAAACAGAGATTGCCAAGATTTACGATGCCATTGGATTCGATCCGGCGTCTGGCACCTATGTTGATGGTGGCGGCAAAAACGGCTACACTTCTCCGCAAGACTCATATGATGGTGAGCCCATTCGATGGAATAAGGTGCACAACCTTCCTGACCATGTGTTTTTCAGCCACCAACAACACGTTGTGGTTGGTGGGTTGCAGTGCCAAAATTGCCACGGTGATGTTGAGACGTATACCGTTGGACGTGTTGCTAAAGTGGAAGACATCAACCAACTGGTGGACAAATACCCCGGTCTGATTGAGTTGTCCAAGCCAACCCTCACCATGGGCTGGTGCATCGAATGCCATAATAAAGCCGAGATTGATTTGGCAAGCAGTGGGTACTATGAAGACATTCATCACCGCCTGAAGGATAACCTTCGCGGCAATGAAGAGCTTCGAAAGTACATGGAAGACGACAAAATCACCGTAAAGGAGCTTGGCGGCTGGGAATGTGCCAAGTGCCATTATTAAGTATCAATCCCGAACCCCCCTTATCGCAGCCACATGGCAAATACAAAGCGCTATTGGTCCGGACTGGACGAGCTTCGAGAAACAGAAGCATTTAAGACGATTCAAGGAAAAGAATTCCCTGAAGCGCAATCGGTGGATGAATTTCTCACCGATGAGCGCCTCGAATCCACCCATACCGGGCGGAGGGACTTCCTCAAGTTCATGGGCTTTGGCCTTACAGCAGCCACATTGGCTGCGTGTGAGACCCCAGTCATCAAGAGCATTCCTTATACGAACAAGCCTGAGGAAGTCACACCTGGTGTGGCCAATCATTACGCAAGCACTTATTACGACGGCCACGACTTCGTGAACGTATTGGTGAAAACCCGAGAGGGCCGACCCATATTCGTAAAGTCGAATACCGAAACAGGATACGGTCGTGTCAACGCTCGTGTCAATGCTTCTGTATTGTCATTGTATGATGAAGCACGCCTCGACGGACCTCGAATCGGCGGAGAACCCAGTGACTGGGCGAAAGTCGATTCTGTTGTATCCAATGTGATGCAAGGCGAGGGTCGTAAAGTTCTTTTGACCAACACGGTTCTATCACCTTCCGCACTTCGGTCAATCAAGCAGTCGGGATTGGAGCACATCCAATACGACGCCATTGATTATGGAGCTTTCCGTGCATCAGCAGAGGCCGACTTTGGAGTCAACTCATTCCCGTCTTATCGCTTAGAGGAGGCAGAAACAGTTGTGACCATTGGTGCAGACTTCTTAGGTTCATTTGCCGATAACGTGATCTACGGAGAACGTTGGGCGGCGATGCGAAAACCGGAAGCAGGTAAAATGTCCCGCGTTCACGCTTTCGAAACGAACATGAGTTTGACAGGGTCGAACGCCGATTACCGAACGATGGTTAAGCCATCGGAACAGGGACGCGTAGCAACAGCCCTTCTTGCTCAGATATCTGGTCAAGGCTCTGCCGGGCAATTATCCGATGAAGCGACCAAAGCTGTAGTGGCAGCGGCAAAAGATTTGAAGCGTGCCGGTTCGAAGGGACTCGTTATGGCAGGCAGCAATGACCTTGCGATGCAACAAGTAGTCAATGCCATCAACGCAGCACTTGGTGCGGTGGGCTCTACAGTCTTTTATGACACAATGACTTTGTTTCAAGGGTCATCTGCTTCGCTGAAGCAGCTGACTACTGACATGAAAGCCGGTGCGGTTGAAGTGTTGGTCATTGCCGATTGCAATCCCGTCTACGATGCGCCCAACGCTTCAGCATTTGCAGAAGCGCTTGAGGCAATGAAGCATACCGTATGTACCTCGATGTTTGCTGATGAAACGGCTGCGATTTGCAAAGTGAATGCGCCAACCCATCATTGGTTGGAATCGTGGAATGATTTGCAGATCGAGGGTGATCGAATCGATTTGGTACAACCTACGATCTCGCCTTTGCACAGCACACGCATGTGGGCTGAGAGCTTGTTGCGCTGGTCTGGTAAGAATCAAGACTGGTACACTTATCTGCGTTCAACGCATGCTTCGGACTACACATCTGATGCGATGTACACCAATGCTGATTGGAACAAGGCTGTTCACAATGGTTTCATCGGTGTCGAAGTTGAACCATCTCAGCAAGTTTCATTCACAGGCGTTGGAACAGCTCAGGCTGTTTCCGAATTGAATGGTCGCAAGGGAGGAGCCGTGGAAATGGCACTTTACCAAAAAACGACCATGGGAGCCGGTCAACATGCCGCGAATCCGATGCTACAGGAAACGCCTGATCCATTGACCAAAGTCACATGGGACAACTACGTTACCATGGCGCATTCGGATGTCGATGCAATGGGGCTGAACGGCTTCATTGGACAAGAGAAGCCTGCTAGTTTGGTGAAAGTCACTGTGGGTGGCTCCTCAATGGAGTTGCCAGTCTTCCCAATGCCAGGTCAAACTCCAGGTACCATTGGTATTGCATTGGGTTATGGACGAGGAGCCAATGGGGAAAACATTGGAAAAGCGGCTTTCCAAACAGGAGAGAACGGTTCTTTTGAAACCAACACAGACGGCAATCCTGTTCCTGTTGGACAAAATGTCTTTCCATGGGCGAATGAATCAGGAACCTTTACTGACTACGCACAGTATGATGTGACCATTGAGGCAACAGGAGGGACCTACCCTCTCGCTTGCACACAGATTCAGAACACGTTCATGGGACGTGAGAGCATTGTCAAGGAGACTGATTTCACAAGCTACTTCGCAGAGCGAGGAGCGGAGAAAGGCAAGGCTTCTTGGAACGAATTGATAACGCTTGCCGTGCATGAGGACGTTTCAGGTGATGGAACGATTGATGCGCAGGATGCGAAACCAACGTCTGCTTTTGACCTTTGGCACGAGCACCCGGTTGAAGAGGTTGGCCATCGCTGGGGCATGACCATCGATTTGACCACTTGCACGGGCTGCAGTGCTTGTGTTACCGCTTGTCACATTGAGAACAATGTGCCTGTTGTGGGTAAAGACGAAGTGCGTCGACATCGCGACATGCACTGGATGCGAATCGACCGATTCTTTGCATCAGACTACAGCTTGGAACGAGGCGAAGAGGAAGGAACAAGCGTCATCGCTTCGTACCGAAAGATGGAAGATCCATCTGCCAACCCTCAAACCGTTCACATGCCGATGATGTGCCAACACTGCAACCACGCTCCTTGTGAGACGGTTTGCCCAGTAGCGGCGACGACGCACTCGAACGAAGGCCTGAACCAGATGACGTACAACCGATGCATCGGTACCCGTTATTGCGCAAACAACTGTCCTTATAAGGTTCGTCGTTTCAATTGGTTCAACTACCCCGGATATAAGAAATTTGCCAATTTCAATCCCGCGCAAGACAGTTTGATGCGCATGGTGTTGAATCCGGACGTAACGGTTCGAAGCCGTGGTGTTATGGAGAAGTGCAGCATGTGTGTTCAGCGAATTCAGTCGGGCAAGCTCGACGCGAAGAAAGCAGGAACACCTGTTCCTGACGGATCTGTGGTCACGGCATGTGCTGAGGCTTGTCCAACGCACGCGATTTCATTTGGCGATTTGAATGACAAATCGGCGGGTGTGCGAGCGATTTCTGAAAACAACCGTGCTTACCATGCCTTAGAAGAGATTGGTGTAAAACCAAATATCTTCTACATGACCAAGGTGCGAAATGTAGAACCTAACAAAGCCTGATCGGACCATGCAAAGAGAAGCTGCCATTCGGGAACCTCTGATACTAGGGGACAAGTCTTACAAAGACATCACTGATGATGTGGTTGGACCCATTCAAGGGTCTGCACCCATCGGATGGAAAATTATGATCACCATTTCCAGCATTATTGCTGTTTATGGTGTTGGGTGCATCCTGTACCTACTGGGAACGGGAATTGGAGTATGGGGTCTGAACAAAACAGTGGGTTGGGCTTGGGACATCACCAACTTTGTTTGGTGGGTTGGAATTGGACACGCTGGCACCTTGATTTCGGCCGTATTGCTTCTGTTTCGTCAGAAGTGGCGGATGGCGATCAATCGATCCGCTGAAGCGATGACAATTTTTGCTGTTATCATGGCAGCGATCTTCCCAGGAATTCACATGGGACGCATTTGGGTGAGCTACTGGGTTCTCCCTTTGCCAAACCAATTTGGCTCTTTGTGGGTAAATTTCAATAGCCCGCTATTGTGGGACGTCTTTGCGATTTCAACTTACTTTTCAGTGTCCTTGGTATTCTGGTACATTGGCTTGATTCCAGACTTTGCGACGATTCGAGATCGAATGACCAAGCCTTTTGCGAAGAAGGCTTATGGTTTGTTGAGCTTTGGTTGGAGCGGCCGTGCCAAGCATTGGAATCGTTTTGAAGAAGTATCTCTGGTCCTTGCGGGAATCGCAACGCCATTGGTTTTCTCGGTCCACTCCATCGTATCGATGGACTTTGCGACTTCAGTTATTCCGGGATGGCACACGACCATTTTCCCGCCTTACTTCGTTTCTGGCGCAGTATTCTCTGGCTTCGCGATGGTTCAAACGTTGCTCTTGATCATGCGAAAGGGCATGAAGCTTGAGAGCTACATACACGTGAAGCACGTAGAGTACATGAACATTGTCATCATTGTCACGGGATCGATTGTAGGTGTGGCTTATTTGACAGAATTGTTCATCTCGTGGTATTCCGGAGTGGAGTATGAAAGCTATGCTTTCATCAATCGATTCAGCGGACCATACAGTTGGGCGTATTGGATTATGATGACGTGCAATGTTATCAGTCCACAACTTTTTTGGTTCAAGAAGATCCGTCGAAGCTTGGTTGCAACGTTTGCGTTGTCCATCGTCGTGAACATCGGCATGTGGTTTGAGCGTTACGTGATCATTGTAACCTCGATTCACAGAGATTATGATCCATCAAGTTGGGGTGAGTTCCATCCGACCAACATTGACATCGGTGTATTTGTAGGAACCTTGGGGATTTTCTTCACGTTGTTCCTCGGATTTGCACGTTTCTTCCCCGTTTTGGCATTGAATGAGCTGAAGACCATTCTGAAGTCGAGCGGTGAGAACTACAAGAAAGCACAAGATAACCACTGACCCTTGCAGCCATGAATAAGGTATTCCATGTAATGTATGATGATGACGATACGCTGAAAACTGCGGCGTCGGCATTGGTAGCGAAAGGCATCCGGGTCAAGGAGGTATATTCTCCATTTCCTGTTCACGGAATTGATCCGATTATAGGAGTGAAGCGCACGCGCTTGGGCATTGCTGCATTTATGTACGCAATGACAGGAACCACATTGGCCTTGCTGGGCATGTGGTACTTTATGATTTCAGATTGGCCCATGAATATTGGTGGTAAGCCGAGCTTCTCATTGATTGAGAATTTGCCTGCGTTTATCCCTGTTACTTTTGAATTCTCAGTGCTTTGCGGAGCACATGGAATGGCCATTACTTATTTGTTGCGGAACGGAACCTTGCCTGGGATGCCAGCATCCAATCCAGACCCAAGAACCACGGATGACAAATTCGTGATGGAGATAACCACAGAGCAGAATGGCCTTTCAGCGGATGAGCTGGAGGCAGCGATCAAGGAGACCGAACTCTTTGAGCTCAGCACCAAAGATTACAAGTGATGAATATCCGAATGAACATTGTTTTGACAGCAGTGGCGGCAGGATTGATTGCTACCACGGGCTGCGTAACGGACCCCGATAGCTCAGGGTTGGAGTACATGCCTGACATGTACCGTTCACCTGCAGTAGAGGCTTACGTCGATTATGGCCAAGACCCGTACCAAGTGGGTGAGGAAACTGCACGTGCGCAGCGCATGGTACAGTCTGCTCGAAAGCCTGTTTCTGGAACGATTGCATTCAATCCCAGTCAAATGGATTACGTGATGCCGTACGCATTTGCAAACACGGTTGAGGGTTACGAGGCAGCAGGATTGAATTTGAAATCGCCTTTGGCCCAGGTGGGTCAGGCAGAATTGGAGGCAGGTCAAGAAATTTACACCCTCATGTGCACCCAGTGTCACGGTGAAGGTGGAAAGGGAGATGGGGCTTTGAGTCGCAATGGTCATATCCAAGGCATCCCGAGCTACAGCGACAAGTTGAAAGATCTTCCAGAGGGTAAAATGTACCACACGTTGACTTACGGAAAAGGTCTGATGGGATCACACGCCTCTCAGATTTCCCAGAAGGACCGCTGGCTGGTCATCGAGTACATCAAAGTCCTTCAGAATGGAGGTGATATGCCGGAGTTTGACGACAATGGTAACGTAGTGAAACCGGCTGATTCCGATTCGGATGATGCCATGGCTATGAATAACTGATCATGGAATTCAAATTTGAAGGACGTACGAAACTGATCACTCAAATCCTGATGGGAATTGGGTTGATTGCTCTGATTGGAGGCTTTTTGACTGATGGATCGGATCACCACCAACGTTGGTGGGCCAACCTGCTCATCAATGGATTCTTTTGGTTTTCCATTTCACTGTCAGCGTTGTTTTTTTATGCATTGAATTATGCTGTAGAAGCTTCTTGGTCTGCAGTCATCAAACGAACGTTTGAGGCGATGTGGCATTTCTTGCCAATCGGAGGAGGGGTCATCATCTTCGTGCTCGCCGCGGGACACTTTTTTCACGCCCATCACTTGTATCACTGGATGGATTCCACTCTGTACCATGAGTACATGATGGTCGAAGGCGATCAGACGGTCTATTTGGATGCTCCAGAAGCTGGTGCCGTAGAGAACCCGAACTACGATCACATCATTGCTGGAAAAGCGGCATATTTTACCACATGGTTTTTCTGGTTGAGAACGCTAGGCTACATCGCCACATTCGTGATTTTCGCTCGGTTGTTCCGTCGTTGGTCACTGCTTGAAGATCAGAAGCCGGATTTGGCCTTGCACTTTAAGCAATTTCGAAGGAGTGCAGTCTTCCTTGTTTTCTTTGCTGTCTTTAGCTCGATGTTGTCATGGGACTGGCTGATGTCCATCGATGTTCATTGGTTCTCCACGCTGTATGGCTGGTACTTGTTTTCAGGAATGTGGGTCAGTTTCATGATCATGCTCAACCTCGGACTCATTTGGTTGAAAGGCAAAGGATATTATGAGGAGGTTACTTCGAGTCACATGCATGACATCTCAAAGTGGATGTTTGCGATTTCGATGCTTTGGAGCTACCTCTGGGTCAGCCAATTTCTGCTCATTTGGTACGCCAATATTCCAGAGGAAGTGACGTACTACACGCAGCGCTTCTTTACAGATTACCAGGTGCCATTCATGATCACATTCTTCGTGAATTTCGCCGTCCCCTTTTACACATTGTTGCCGCGGGACACAAAGCGAAACTCGAAATTCATCGTTCCTGTGGGCGTGCTCATCTTCCTTGGTCACTTTGCAGACGTGTATCTGCTTGTTATACCCGGGACAATGTTTGACCACAACGAATTCGGTATTTTTGAGATAGGATTGTTCGTGGGATTCCTCGGGCTTTACATCAATCGCACATTGAATGCATTGAGTAAAGCACCGTTGATTGCTAAGAATCATCCGATGCTACAAGAATCGAAAGAATTACACTATTGATTGCAAGACCCGATAAGTGATGAAATTGCTCATTCTCCTAGTTGTTGTCCTTGGTTTGGTAGCTGCAGTGCAGTTATCCAAAGTGTATCAGCTTTCCATCTCGTTGAGAGGGAAGCGTGAAGAGGATATATCAGAAGCTGACAACCGTTTGAACGGTGGTCTGTTCTTGGCATTTATGGTTGCATTTTATGCATCTTTTATTTGGCTTTTGGTCAAGTACGGTTCCTACGGCACCCCTCCTGCTTCTGAGCATGGTGTCGCAGTTGATCGTTTGATGGACTTCAACATGGCCATCATCTTTGTGGTATTCTTCATCGTGAATACGCTGTTGTTTTGGTTCTCTGCGAAGTATTACCACCGTGCAGACCGCAAAGCCCGCTTTTTTGTGCATGACACGCGTCTAGAATTGGTTTGGACAGTCATCCCTTCTGTTGTGCTAGCAATCATCATTGCTTACGGACTGCAGACTTGGAATGAGATGACAGGAGAAGCTTCTGAAGACGCATTGCGCGTGGAGCTTTACTCGAAGCAATTTGATTGGACAGCGCGTTATCCGGGTTCTGATGGAGAGTTCGGTCAGGCCAACTACAACTTGATCACTCCCATGAATGCCCTGGGCATTGTCACGGCGGACGGAGTAGACGCCGCCTTGACTGAGATTGAAGAGAAAATCGCAAAAGTTGAAAATGAAATCAACTACGAGAAGGGTCACCTGCTCGCTGAACGTGCTTCCATCGAGGAAGAGTTGAACGGTGGACATGGTCACGGCGGACATGGTCACGACCACGATCATAGCGACCACGATCATAGCGATCACGCTCACGACGATCATGGCCATGACGAGCACGCTGATGAAGCACATGACGATCACGAGACTCACAAGCATGCTCTAGAGGCACGTTTGTTGGAAGTCAATCACATGTTGGAGTCGGATAAAGTGATCATCCTGACGGAGGCGGCCTTTGAAGCTAAAGAAGACAAGTTGTACCGTTTGCTTCGCCACCGCCAGCGAATTCAGGAGATTCGAAACTTTGATTTTGATAGTGAACTGACAGCTTGGGAGTCTGGCGCTGACGATCAAGTGGTGAAAGGAGAATTCCACCTACCAGTTGGCCGAGAAGTTGAATTTGTGTTCCGCTCACGTGACGTAATACATTCGGCATACATGCCTCAGTTTCGTGCTCAGATGAACACAGTTCCGGGTGTCCCGACTCGATTCAAAATGACCCCGACAATCACGACGGATTCGATGCGAATGGTGCTGGAAAATCCGGATTTTGATTACGTTTTGCTTTGCAACAAAGTTTGCGGTGCAGCGCACTTCAACATGCAAATGAAGGTGGTCATTGAATCACAAGAATCATATGATGCTTGGATATCCGAGCAGGGTGAGTTTATTGTGAAGGAAGGTTCAGATGAGCCTGAAATGGAGCAAGCCTCCGCACAGAAAGAAAGTCAAACCATAACGGCATCCCTTTAAATCATGGGCGCAAAAGCACACCACCACGAAGAAAGTTTCGTCTCGAAATACGTCTTCACGCACGATCATAAGATGATCTCCAAGCAGTTCTTGGTTACTGCCATCCTGATGGGGATTGTAGCGGTTATGTTGTCGGTCTTTTTCCGATTGCAGTTGGGATGGCCAGGAGAAAGTTTTGCCATTTTGGAAACGTTTTTGGGCAAGTGGGCCCCGGGCGGCGTCTTGGATCGCAATGCATACTTGGCGTTGGTTACCATCCACGGAACAATCATGGTCTTTTTCGTCTTGACTGGAGGCTTGTCGGGTACGTTCTCGAATTTGCTCATTCCACTTCAGATTGGAGCCCGTGACATGGCCTCTGGTTTCTTGAACATGCTGAGCTATTGGTTCTTCTTCTTCTCAAGTGTCATTATGATTTTGTCATTGTTCACCGAAGGTGGAGCAGCCTCAGGGGGTTGGACCGTTTACCCTCCATTGTCCGCTTTGCCGCAGGCAATGCCTGGTTCGGGGATGGGAATGACGCTGTGGTTGATTTCGATGGTATTGTTCGTTGTGAGTTCGCTTCTAGGAGGTCTGAACTACGTTGTAACAGTCATTAATTTGAGAACCAAAGGAATGTCAATGACCCGTCTGCCATTGACGATTTGGGCGTTCATGGTCACAGCGATCTTGGGTGTTTTGAGTTTCCCGGTATTGGTCTCAGCTGTGGTTTTGCTACTGATGGACCGAACCATGGGAACTGCTTTTTACCTCTCTGATATCTTCATTGGTGGAGAGGCATTGGATGTGACCGGTGGAAGTCCGATTCTGTACCAGCACTTGTTCTGGTTCTTGGGTCACCCTGAGGTATACATCGTATTGCTCCCAGCGTTGGGAATTAGTTCTGAAGTAATAGCCACAAATTCTCGAAAACCAATCTTTGGATACAAGGCAATGGTGGGGTCAATTCTAGGAATTGGTTTCCTCTCGTTCATTGTTTGGGGCCACCACATGTTCGTGACGGGCATGAACCCTTTCTTGGGGTCTGTCTTTGTCTTCACCACATTGTTGATTGCCATTCCATCTGCGGTCAAAGCCTTCAACTACATCACGACGCTCTGGCAGGGAAACATCCGTTTCACGCCAGCAATGTTGTTCAGCATTGGTTTGGTGAGCACTTTTGTAACGGGAGGTTTGACAGGAATCATTTTGGCAGACTCCGCATTGGATGTGAACGTTCATGACACGTATTTCGTAGTTGCTCACTTCCACATCGTGATGGGAATGTCCGCGATTTTTGGAATGCTAGCGGGCATTTATCACTGGTTCCCAAAAATGTTTGGCCGCATGATGAACACAAAGCTTGGCTTTGCTCACTTCTGGGTGACCATCGTCTGCGGATATGGGGTCTTTTTCCCGATGCATTTTGTGGGCATAGCAGGTGCTCCACGCCGATACTATGAATACAGCAACTTTGACTTCTTGGGAAGTGTGATGGACTTGCAACCGATCATCTCGACGTTTGCCATTGTTGGAGCGATTGGGCAGTTGTTCTTCCTATTCAACTTCTTCTACAGCATTTTCTACGGTCAGAAATCTGTTCAAAATCCTTGGTTGTCGAATACGTTGGAGTGGACCACGCCTGTGAAGCATGTCCATGGAAACTGGGATGGTCCCCTTCCCGAGGTGCATCGTTGGGCATATGATTATTCGAATCCTGCGCATGAGGCGGATTTTGTGCCTCAAACGACACCGGCTCTGGCGGGTGAGGAGGTGCACTGATCATTTGAATTTACGAATTGAAAAAGACCCCAAAGCCATGTGCTTTGGGGTCTTTTTTGTTTGTTCCGATTAACTTGCGTCACAATGGAAGACTTTGATTTGAGAAACGAGGCTGATCAGCCAACGGATGGAGATATGGATCGCGTGCTGCGTCCGGCGCGTTTTGAAGATTTCACAGGTCAACGCGCTGCAATGGAAAACTTGGAGATTTTCGTACAAGCAGCTACGAAGCGAGGCGAAGCGATGGACCATACGCTGCTTCACGGACCTCCCGGACTAGGCAAGACGACGCTGGCGAACATTGTAGCCAATGAATTGGGGGTCGCGATCAGAACCACGTCTGGCCCTGTATTGGATAAGCCGGGTGATTTGGCGGGTTTGCTTACGAATCTTGAAACGAATGATGTTTTGTTCATCGATGAGATTCACAGACTTTCGCCTGTGGTGGAGGAGTATCTGTATAGCGCCATGGAGGACTACAGGATTGATCTCGTCATCGACTCCGGACCAAATGCACGCACCGTACAAATCGAATTGAATCCTTTTACATTGGTGGGTGCGACGACGCGATCAGGTTTACTCACTGCTCCATTGCGCGCTCGCTTCGGCATCAACTTGCGTCTGCAGTATTACGACGCCAAAGTGCTCACGGACATCGTTGAACGGAGCTCTGGGATTTTAGAGATTCCGATAGCGCATTCAGCGGCATATGAGATAGCGTCACGCAGCAGGGGTACTCCGAGAATTGCGAATGCCTTGTTGCGAAGGGTTCGAGATTTCGCTGAAATCAAAGGAAACGGTAGCATTGATCAAGCGATTACGGAGTTTGCGTTGGATGCGTTGCACGTGGATAAGAAAGGGTTGGACGAGATGGACAACCGTATTTTATCAGCGCTCATTGATAAGTTTGGTGGTGGCCCGGTAGGTGCATCTACCATTGCCACAGCCATTGGTGAGAACCCCGGCACTTTGGAAGAGGTTTATGAGCCGTATTTGATTCAAGAGGGATTTTTGATTCGCACGCCTCGGGGCCGGCAAGCAACCCCAGCGGCGTACACGCATTTAGGACGCAAGTTAGAGGGACGTTCAGGCAAGCTGTTTTCAGAATAGATGGCTCTCCTCGGGAACTTGAGCTTTGAACGAAAGCAGTGGCTTGTCCATGAGGCGAAAGGTTTGGGTTTCGAGGCTGTTGGCGTCAGCAAGGCTCGTTTCTTGAATGAAGAGGCAGATCGCTTGGAGGAATGGCTCAAGCGCGGTTATCAGGGAGAGATGGGATACCTCGAACGAAACGTTGACTTGCGCTTGGACCCGCGAAAGCTAGTTCCGGGGGCAAAAACGGTTGTTTCCTTGTTGTTTAACTATCACAATCCCGATCAACCGGAATCACCAGATGCTCCCCGCATTGCCAGTTATGCCTATGGCCAAGATTACCACCATGTGTTGAAGTGGAAATTGAAGGAACTCATGAAGGGAATGAAACGGGAGTGGGGTGATGTCGAAGGCCGCGTTTTTGTGGATTCTGCACCAGTTCATGAACGAGCGTGGGCTGCACAAAGTGGATTGGGTTGGGTTGGGAAGAACAGCCTTTTGCTCAATCAAGGAATGGGAAGCTATTTTTTCATTGCAGAGATCATCATGGATGTGGAACTCGAGCCAGATGCTCCTTCAGCGGATCATTGTGGAACTTGCACACGGTGCATTGACGCTTGTCCAACAGGTGCAATCATTCAGTCCCAGGTGGTCGATGGATCAAAATGCATCAGCTACTACACGATTGAACTGCGTGGCTCAATTCCCGAACCGGCGGCTCAACAATTGTCGCCGTGGGTTTTTGGTTGTGATATTTGCCAGGAGGTATGTCCTTGGAATAGACACGCTACGCGTCACAAGGAACCGCTGTTTGAGCCGCACCCTGAGTTACTCGGGCTTCAAGCCTCAGACTGGCATGAAATGACAGAAGAAGTATTTCGGTCAGTATTCAAGAAAAGTGCTGTGAAACGTTCAGGGTATCAAGGCATTTTGCGCAATGTTCAGGCGGCTTTCCCGAGCAAGGACGGGCAATAAAACTGAACTTTTAAATTGCCGGAAATGAAATCTGGATGATGTCTGAATAGGCAGGCGCGAATTGTGCTCGGCACCAAGCCTTCAATTGTTTGATTTCGGCAGGCTTAAGAACGCGGATGGATTTACCCAATTCCCGTGCAAATGACTCACGATTGTGGCTCACTTTTAGCAGTACTTTCTTACAGAACTCTAGCATATTCGGATCATTAACGGTCGGTTCTATTTAAAAACTCCTGGGATTTCACTTTATTGCTTGGGTTCGCTTGTTTTTACTCACGATGGATGTTGCCGTATCTTTGCAGCTGTAACTAACGAAGGACCCTCCGCGCTGGAGAGGCACTGTGACTTGTAATCGCATGAAGCAACAACTGCGCAATTTGGTCGATCGAAAGGTGTTATTGGATCGCATGGAGCAGGGGAAAAATGACCGCACGACGGTTTCTTTTTACCAATATGCGCTCATTCCCAATCCCACCTTCTTTCGAGATTATTTGTTCATCCATTGGAATCAAATGGGTGTGCTTGGCCGCACATACGTGGCAAACGAAGGAATCAATGCTCAAATCTCGGTTCCTACCCATGCATTCGAGGCGTTTCAAGAGCATTTGTATAGCATCTCATTTCTGAATGGGATTCGACTTAATGTCGCCGTGGATGATGGCAAATCATTCTTTAAGTTGATGGTTAAGGTGCGCGAAAAGATTGTTGCTGACGGGTTGAATGACAGTTCATTCGATGTGCGCGATACAGGTGTGCATCTTGATGCAGAGGGTTTCAATACTTTGACAGCGAATGAGGACACCATCCTGATTGATATGCGCAACCATTACGAAAGTGAGGTCGGCCACTTCAAGGGGGCGATCACACCAGATGTGGATACATTTCGCGAGGAAATTGATTTGGTTGAGGAGATGTTACAAGGCAAAGAAGAGAAGGACATTGTGATGTACTGCACCGGTGGAATCCGATGCGAAAAGGCGTCGGCTTGGCTCAAGCACAAGGGTTTTCCGAATGTGCACCAACTTGAGGGGGGAATCATAGAATACACGCGACAGGTGCGCGAAAAGGGGTTGGAGAATCGTTTCATCGGAAAGAATTTCGTTTTTGACGAACGACGAGCGGAACGCATTTCAGAGCATGTGATTGCGGAGTGTCATCAATGCGGAGCGCCATGCGATGACCACACCAATTGCCTGAACGTTGCTTGCAACTTGCTATTTATTCAATGTCCCGCATGCGCGAAGGAATGCGAAGGAACGTGCAGTTCAAAGTGCCACGACATCGTTCTGCTTCCTGAAGAAGAGCAAAAGAAGCTACGCCGTGGGGTCAAAGACAGCGCCAAGATTTTCAATAAATCGCGGCTCCGTGATGCGCTTAAGCGTGATCACTCAAACCGAGGACAATCCGGCGCCATCGGTGTCCGTTCATCCGATAAAGAAGGTCCTTCGGATATTGAGTCCTGATTTAAAGTTCGTGTTCGACTGCGCCGTCCAAGATGTAATTCATCTGATACACGTCGTCAGCATTCAGACGAAAGGTTCCTTTAAAAGTGAGTCGCTCGTCTGTTTGGTACACGCGTTTTGATTTTCCAGGGAAACGCAAATCCACCACCGATTCTGGCCCAGCTCCGCCACAGAAAAAACAGTTGGCAAATGGGTAACGACTCAGCACATAGAAGTCTTCATCCAAATCTACAGGGATCATGTAGCCGGTGATGTAGACGTCCTTGCCCTCAAGACCTGTCACCCCGTCTCCGAAAGTTGGCTTCCAGTAGTAGGCATCCAATTCCTCGACATAGACGTCTTTGAATTCGACATCTTCCAAAGCGCGCCATGTCAATTCCTGCGAAGTTTCTGAAATTTCCACTGCCGATTCGGACAGTACTGCGTTTGCTGCCAAGGCTTCAGCGTGGCCCAGAGAGGCGGACTTGACTTGAGTGACGAGTTGTTTTGCACCTTCACCCGGATGGCAATAAGAACTCAAATCCATCATGCTAATGGTGACCAATCCGAGCAATCCAATCCAAGATGCCGTCTTCAATCGTTGAGGTCTTTGTGGAGTTTTCATTTTTCAGAAAGTGTGCGTGAGATGTCGATTTTCAGTGCAGAAATGCCAGGGATTGCTGCAGCCATTAACCCGACAAAGATAGCCATTCCAAAAAGCATCCATTCGGAATGAAGAAGCCCTATGCTGCTCCAGTCGTAGCGAAATTTATCTTGGATCAGTTGGGCGAGAACGAGCAGTCCAATTCGGCTGAAAATGAGTCCCAAGGTGGCTCCCCCGAAACTGAGCAGTCCACCTTCCAACAATAGCAGCAAAAACACCCCACGCCTGGAACTTCCCATCGTCCGTAGCAAAGCGAGTTCGTATTTGCGAGCAAGCAGGTTGTCGTACACGGAAATGAAGATGCTTGCAAAACTGATGAGCATGATGAGCAGTGCAATGGCCCGTAAGGTGTTCATTCCAATTCCAAAATTTTGAGTCAGCCGGTTTATTTCAATGGCGGGCAGGGCCACTTGCATGTTTGTTTCACGGATTACATTGGGAATGGTGAGCACTGCCAATGGATTGCGCTTTTTCAGAAGCACCGCGGTGATTTCGCGCTCACTTTCATCGATTATTTCTCCAGGTCCATCATGCACTGCCCAAATGGTTTCAATGGTGCAATGCAACAACTGGTCCACCACAGAGCGACTTTCTGCAAGCACCCCAACAACCGTAAACGTCTTGTCTGTATGCACGTCAGTTTCGTCTTGCAATCCGTGCGCACTGAAAAAAGTGTCCCCGACTTTTAGGCCTGTGGTTTCTGCTACTTTATGACCGACCACAACTTCGAAAGGTGCCTTGTTAATGCTCCCGTTTTCGAGCGCCGCGCCATAATGTTCGAGATAGGACTCGTCGCTTCCGACAATTCGGAAACCGCGGTAATTGTCGCCATAAGCAAGCGGAATTCCTTCCTCTATGTATGGATGACGGATGACTTTTTGCGCATCCACAAGCCGAATGTTTCCCGTTGGAGCGTCTACATGATAGACATTGGCGAGGATCAATTGCAGCGGACTTCCCTTCGCTCCAAGCACCAGATCGATGTCTTGAATGTTGCGATCGAACGTATCACTCAATTGCTTCTCAGTGAGCATCAACAAACTCACCAATCCTACACCAAAGGCCAAAAGAATCAGGCTCAGGGTGGTTTGAAGTTTTTTCAATCCCAAGTTTCGCCAGGCCATGTAGAACCAGCTCATGACGCGCTCGGTTTAAGTTCAACCCGGTTGTTGTAACGAGACTTCAATCGTTGGTCGTGGGTGACAACAATAAGCGAAGCCCCTGCAAAGGCACACTGTTCCTCCAACAGGCTGATTACCGCTGCTGTGGAATCATCGTCAAGAGCGCTGGTGGGCTCATCGGCCAAAACAATGCTGGGTTGGTGGATGAGCGCGCGTGCAATGCTTGCACGTTGTTGTTCTCCAACACTTAGTGCCTGAGGTTTTGCCTGGGCTTTGTGGGAGATTCCCAAACTCTCAAGCAGTTCCAAAGCCTTTGTTTTTGGGAATGATTGGCCCAATAAGAAGTGGGGGACGGCTAGATTTTCCAAAACGCTCAAGCTTTGGATGAAGTGGCTTTGCTGGAAGATGATGCCGAAATGCTCGCCGCGAAACCGATCCAAGTCTTTTCCTTTCAAAGCTGCAAGGTCCTGCCCTTGAACTTCTATCTTTCCTTGCCTCGGTCGCAAGAGTCCGCACATGAGATGGAGCAGTGTGGTTTTGCCGCATCCAGAATTGCCCAGAAGGAGCAATTTCCCTCCTTTGGAGCAGTCCAAATTGGGGAAAGACAGCACAGGAGAATCCGTGTGATACTGAAAGGCAATGTCGTTGCAGGCAATCATAGAAATTCGAATTTACGAAGGGAGTGCACACGACAGCCCTTTGCGTTACTTTTGAATCGTGAATTTTCGTCAACGATTTTTGCGCTACGGCATCGGAGTCTTCCTTGGATTGTTGCTGAGCGTCTTCTTTTTTCAAGGCCGGGGTTGCAATGATTGGCTTCCTGAGAAGCGCATCAAGTCACGCATGCAGATGGATGGCGTCCGCCCATCGGAGGCATTGATGTGCTGGATGAATTGCACGGAAGACCATTCAGAAGTATCCATGTCCCAGGTGATGCAATGGCTTTTAGACGCTGAAATCAACTGGTCGGCTAGCTCTCCACGGGAAGTTCCACCTTGTTATGTTTTGGACACAGATTCAAGCTGTCCTTTGGGGCAATTGGAGGTTTGCTTCAGTCTCAAAAGCGGCACGGTGAGCTTCACCGAAGCATCAGCTGTTTCTCTAGAAGGATGCAATTGTCCCTGATTCCAGGAAGCTCAAATACGAACAACGCTCAGTTTGCCTCTTATGGGTTCGGGCTCATTCAATACCCACGCTTCAATGATGTAGGTCCCAGGTTGCATGCCGGAAGTGTTCCAAACGTAGGGAGCGCTGGCTGTTTCTAGGTTGACATCGTGAACCAGCCGGCCGCTAGAATCTGCAATGCGCATGCGATTTAAAATGCTTTCACTGCCGACATCGAGTGTTACATCTGAACCGATTGAAACGGGATTCGGTGTGAAATGCAACGCTTCATTTGGGGCAATTGGACTTGAACCATCTGCCGGATCATACTTCAATCGGTAGACGAATTGCTGGGTGCAGAGGTACAATTCGCCCTCATTGTTTTCACCGAAACCAAACCGGGTTTCTTCCCAGGGCACAAAACCGCCGGGCACTTGAATGTCCAGTGGTTTTTCCGTCCAAGTGCCATCCGCTTGCTCTGTCAAGGTCCAGAATTTGACGTCGTAAAAACCACAGGCATCTGTAAAAACATAATTCCCATACAATGTTGGAATGTTTTGTCCTCGATACCGATAACCGCCGATGACCGAGCACCAACCGTTTTCATGGGGATAGGAAAAAATGGGCTGCTCCAATGTGCCATCAGGGTCACAGTCTTCAATTGGTTCGTAACACATTGGGCCTTCCATGAGGCGCCAGCCATAATTGAGTCCTCCCTCTGAATCCGCACGTTCCATGCTGACTTCCTCCCAATCGACTTCGCCTACGTCACCGATGAACTTATCACCTGTCAATCGATCGAAACTCCAGCGCCATGGGTTCCGGAATCCATAAGCCCAGATTTCATCCAATGCATCCGGGTTTGAGACGAAAGGATTGCCTTCTGGAATGATATAGGGCTCGAGGCCATTGACTTCAATTCGCAACAACTTACCCAACAGGGTTTGCAGGTCCTGGCCATTCCCGATTGCTCCATGATCATCGCCACCACTCGCGCCGCCAGTTTCGCCAGTGCCTGTTCCGCCTCCGTCGCCTGTGCTGATATAGAGATATCCATCGAGAGGTCCAAAGTGCAACTGACCACCGTTGTGACCTCTTGCGGGCTGAACCAATTCAAGCACTTCGTACCATGTGGTTGTATCGGCTTCAGTACGGTCAGCGTTTGTGCCAAAACAAAGCAGTCGTTCATCGATGAAAGTTCCTGTGCCATCCGGCCGGTAGCCATTGTAAATGACATAAAACAGGCCGTTTTCTTCAAAATTTGGATCGAGGATCAAATCATTCAATCCTTGTTCACTCATAATGCCATAATCGACCAAATTCAACCCAGCCGCACTGAGGTCCAAGAAAGGTTCATCTCGAACAGTTCCGGTGGACTCATCATACCACATCACCAAACCGCTGTGGCACACAATCAGCAAATTGGATTCGCCCTCTGCATGGCTAGCGGGTCTCACCGATACCGGCCATTCGGCTCCAATAAGACGCTCGCCAACGATGGCTTCGGGAGCTGATTGACTCAGAAGGGAACTTGCCGAGATCAAGCACAAACATGCAAAAAAGAAGAACTTTTGAATCAAAAGAGGGGCGTGTGTAGATGGCATGGTTGTGGTTTCGTCTCTAACTTTGAGCCAAAGATACCCATAGCAATCGCTGTGGACTTTGTTGGAACCATTTCTTAATGAAACGCACGACACTTTTTGCAATTTTTTTGCCTTTGCTTGCCGTTTGCACGGGAGTGTTTTTGACGTCTGCAGAGGATCCGCATCAGAAGTTCAAAGGCGACGATGCGGCAATGATGCGCTGGCTCATGGGGGAACTTTGCACGGAGGAGGGCGTTTATTTCACCGGATCAGGGAATTGCGTGAATTGCCATGCTCCGGATCCTGATGGTGAAGCGCTTGTTGATGAAAATGGCCATACGGTAAGCCCCGTTGTCGACTGGCAAGCCACGATGATGGCAAACAGCGCGCGAGATCCGTTTTGGAAAGCCAAAGTTGCTCATGAAGGACTTGTCAACCCAGAACATCGCGAATCAATCGAAAATGTTTGCACGGCTTGTCACGCCCCCCAAGGATTTCACGAGGCCCACTTGACAGGCACTGCAGGTCCAAATGGTTACACCATGGCTGATTTAGCAGATGACGCGTTGGGCCTTGATGGGGTCGGCTGTGCTGCATGTCATACGATTGACGATATCAACTTGGCTGGCCGCTCAAATGGTGACTTGCCGATTAATCCAGAAAATGTGGCTTGGGGTGGTTTCGAAAATCCGTGGGATGGGCTGATGAGCGGACAGACAGGCTTCATTCCTGTTTATGGGGAACACATGCGCAACAGCGAAGTGTGCGCCAGTTGCCATTCGCTCTATGTCCACACCCAAGATTTAGAAGGCGAAGAAACCGGACAAGTCTACTTTGAACAGACCACCTATCTCGAGTGGGTGAACTCTGCGTTCAATGCAGAGAATGTGCAGTGTCAAGGCTGTCATATGCCACTAGTTGAGGGCGGCGCAATTGCAGCTACTCAGCCCAACTGGTTGTTCCCACAACGGTTTGGAAAGCATCATTTGGTTGGCGGGAATGCCTTTATGCTGAAACTAATGCGGGACAATGCCGTTGCCTTAGAGTTGAGCGCTAGCCCAACGCAATTTGATTCTACCATCGCTCGAACAACGCGTTCATTGCAAAATGAAACGGCACAACTTCGACTGATTCAGTTGCCCTCTCCAATCGGAGAATGGGCATTTGAAGTAGAGGTTGGAAATGCTGCTGGGCATAAATTCCCAAGTGGCTACCCCTCGCGCATGGCATTCTTGGAATTTGTCTTGATTTCATCGGCAGGTGACACGCTATTTCATAGTGGCCAGTGGTCCCCTGAGGAAGGGTTAAATGGGCGAGATGCGACCTACGAACCACACTGGAATGAAATCGTTTCGGAGGATCAAGTTCAAGTTTATGAAACGGTCTTTGGCGATGTTTCAGGAACTCCAACCCAGCTCCTGGAGCGCGCATCGGTCCTGTTGAAAGACAACCGTGTGCCACCGAGAGGTTTTTACATGAATCACGTGACTTATGACACGGTGCGTTTTGGTCCCATGGCGGAGTTGGACCTGGATTTCAATCACTCCCGCAACGAGGACGGTTCTGTAGGAGATGAAGGATCGGGAACTGATCGATTGGTTTACCGGATAGCCGACCTTTCGGGCACGGCATCAGTTCAGGCGCATGCGCGCTTGCAATACGTCTCTGTGCCAGCGCGTTGGGTCAGCGGCATGTTTGAATATGCAGATCAGTCCGAGGCCATTGCGACGTTTGAAGCCATGTTCAATGCCTCGGATCGCACACCGGTTGTGATGAAAGCAGTCTCGGCCCAAGGATGGATGGGCTACAGCGATGACATTGAGGGATGGAGGGTGGCGCCTAATCCGGTTGCGGAGGGCAATACAATTCGGCTCATTCCCCCGCAAGGTCAAGCGGCTGAATTAGTCTGGTTGACGGATGCAAGTGGCCGAGTACTGCGTGAGGTATCGGTATACGAAGCTATGAATGGCCACTCAGTTACGGGCCTTCCATCGGGGGTCTATTTTGCCCGTATTCAGCTTTTGGGAGGTGAGTGGCAGAACATCCGATGGGTCAAAACGTAAGTTATGGATGCGCCCAATCGTGGCACGGTGGATGTCATTGTTTGAACACAGTTTTGACCTGATCCCTCCCGGAATCGCTCCTGAGTTTCATCCGAATTTGATCAAGCGATGGCATTCCGCACAATGGAACCCATCGACCACGCATTCTTTACTCGAGCTCCGGTTGCAGGGCGCGTCGGGCATTTTCTCGACGAATCAATTCCAGTTCCCTGGAAGTTTGGCCGGATACGGAGGTGTTCTCTTCAGCACGACGAATTAAATAGGGGATGGTTTCTTTGATGGGACCGTAAGGAACGTATTTGGCCACGCGGTAATTCGAACGGGCCAAATTGAAGCTGATGGGGTCACTCATACCTAGCAATTGTGCGAACCAAATGCGATCATCGCCACGATCGATGCCAATCTCGTCCATGCGCTGACACAAAATCGCATTGCTCTCTTCATTGTGGCTTCCTGCGCACAGCGAAACGTGATCAAGGTTGGAAATGCACCATTCCAAGGCCGCGTTGAAATCGTTGTCCGTTGCGGTTTTGTTTGGTTGGATGGGAGATGTGTAGCCGTGAGTTATTGCCCGTTCACGCTCCTTCTCCATGTATGCCCCGCGCACCAATTTTACGCCGATTTTGAATCCTTTTTCACCGGCAGATTTGGTCAGGGATTTCAGATAACCAAGTCGGTCGGTGCGGTATAGCTGCACCGTGTTATAGACAATTGCTTCTTCCACATTCCACTTCCGCATTGCCGATTCAGCCAAAGCATCAATGGTTGGTTGAATCCAACTTTCTTCGGCATCGATGAAGACGGGTTTTCCAATTGCTGCAGATTTCGCGCACAATGAATAAAAGCGTTCTTGAACCCGCTCCCAAGCTGATTGCTCATCATGGTTCAAGGTTAGCCCAACGGATTCGAGGTTTTCCAATGGCTTCAACCTCAATCCAATTTTCTCAAGCAAAGCAGTCGACGCAAGGCCGCTCACTTTGAAAACTGAAAATGCATGACGATCATCTCCTTCCGTGGCTTGGATGGCACGCATGATCTCTGCTTGTGTTCGGTCCCATTCGAATTCAGAGTCTTTGCCTTCAGCGCTGTAATCGAGGATGGTGCTGACTTGGTTGTCAGCCAGTGTGCTTATGGTAGACTCGCAACCGGCAATCGTTTCTCCTCCGCAAAAGTGACTGTAAACCGTTGGCCGAATGGCCCATCCTACAGGGATTCGAAGGGCCAAAGCGACGTTCATCATCACCTTTCCAAACTTGACCAACGTTGGATTTCCAACTGTCGAGAAGAGCACAAGCGCCTTGTTCAATTGCCCTGAATTCAGGTGCGCAAATGCTTGTTCAGTATTCTCGAAGTCCGGGAGATTTCCAGACGGGGTTGGTTTGCAGTCGGTTGAGCTCATTTTCTTAGGCCGGAACACTGTCCGAGGGTGCAAATATACGGAGGCATCTTTCGAGACCATTGATGCTCATCTGGGGGACTTCGTAGTGGAATGGTTCTGGTCTTGGCGTTATATTCGTGGGTACAAAACATCGAACTTAATTTCCCATGTCGCGTTGTTCCTCCTATATCCAAGAGAACCGGGATCGGTTCCTGAACGAGTTGTTTGACTTGCTGCGAATTCCATCTGTTTCAGCTGATCCAGCATTTGCCGGAGATGTCACCAGATGTGCGGAATCTGTGGCTGATCACTTGCGTTCTGCAGGCGCTGAAAGCGTTGAAATAATATCCACGGGTGGTTATCCCGTAGTGTATGGAGAGAAGATCATCTCGCCAGATGCCCCAACTGTTTTGGTTTATGGCCACTACGATGTGCAACCAGCAGATCCGTTGGAGCTTTGGGATTCCCCTGCCTTTGAGCCGGTCATCAAGAAGACAACTCTCCACCCAGAGGGCGCCATTTTTGCCCGCGGCGCATGCGACGACAAAGGCCAAATGTTCATGCACATCAAAGCGCTCGAAGCGATGGTGCAGTCAGATGCGCTGCATTGCAACATCAAGTTTATGATTGAAGGAGAGGAGGAAGTTGGCTCTGCACACCTCGAACCTTTTTTGGAAAAGCATCGCGAAAAGTTGGCAGCGGACATTGTTTTGGTGAGTGACACGGGCATCATTGCCAATGACATTCCATCGATCACCGTGGGCCTGAGAGGTTTGAGTTACGTAGAGGTTGAGGTGACAGGTCCCAACCGGGATTTGCATAGCGGACTTTACGGTGGTGCAGCTCCCAATCCCATCAACATCCTTTGTGAGATGATTGCTTCTATGAAAAATGAGGACCAACGCATCATGGTTGATGGTTTTTATGACGATGTGGTGGAGTTGAGTGCTGCGGAGCGCGAAGCAATGGCAGAGGCTCCATTTGATGAGGAAGAATACAAGTCGAGCATCGCCATTGGAGCGGTGGAAGGCGAGAAGGGTTATTCCGCTCCAGAATGCATGAGCATTCGGCCCACGTTGGATGTAAATGGAATTTGGGGTGGCTACACAGGAGACGGAGCCAAAACTGTTATCGCGAGCAAGGCTTCAGCCAAAATCTCCATGCGCTTGGTTCCCAATCAAGATCCCGAGACCATTACAGCGCTGTTCGAGAAACATTTCAATGCCATCGCGCCTCCATCTGTTTCGGTCAAAATCACACCCATGCACGGCGGTCAGCCAGCGGTTACCCCAACAGATTCCATCGCTTATCAAGCAGCTTCAGCCGCTATGGAAAGCTCGTTTGGCCGCACTCCGGTTCCATTCCGAGGCGGAGGATCGATTCCAATTGTCGCCAGTTTTGAGCAAATTTTGGGCTTGAAAACAGTTCTAATGGGATTCGGACTCGATAGCGATGCCATTCATTCTCCAAACGAGCATTACGGGGTGTTCAACTATTTCAAAGGGATTGAAACCATTCCTTTGTTTCACGAAAACTTTGCCCGCTTGACCGGCCAAGGATGAGGTTTATACGCACCTTCGTTTTTGCGTTGCTCGGAGTGACCTTGCTATCGGGATGCAATCTTATCCAACCGCTAGAAGTCATTCGAGTTGAGGGGTTGGAGAACATTGCCATCGGGAGAGGTGGCTTGGATGGCGAATTCACTGTGGTATTTGAAAACCCCAATATGTTTCCAATCCAAGCGAAAGAGGCAGAGGTAGACGTCTTCATCAATGCCAAGAAAGTCGGGCGCGTATTCCTGCCAGAAGTCCAGACAATTGCACGAGGTTCTGGGGGAAATTTGCGGCTTGAATTTGAGACAGAACGAGGTGCATTGTTGCAAATCATTGAGGCCAATCTGATGAATTTCTTGTTGGGTGAGGAGGTCAAATTGTCGGTTAAAGGTGACGTGAAGGGAAGTGCTTTTGGTTTTAGCTTGTCCGTGCCTGTAGAGGCTGAACAAAATTTAAAAATTCAACTGTGATGAAAATCTACTTGCGCATCAGTTTATTGGCTGCAATGGCGATTGTTTTTTGCGGCGCCATGCACGGCCAGGACGTTCAGTCGCTTATCGAGGAAATGAATGTCCGGCACATTGGTCCGGGTGCAATGAGTGGTCGCGTGACGACCATTGATGTTCAGCGGAATCGTCCAGAGGTCATATACATTGGCACAGCGAGTGGCGGACTTTGGCGCAGCGAGTCAGGGGGTGTTGAATGGGAAGCATTGTTTGATGATGAAGCGACCCAAAGCATAGGGGCACTGGCCATTGCACCTTCCAATCCGGATGTGATCTGGGTTGGAACGGGTGAGGGAAATCCTCGCAATTCTCATTCAAGTGGACGCGGTGTTTATCGAAGCATCGACGGAGGAACGACCTGGGAGTTGATGGGTTTGGAGGGAACCAAGAATATCCACCGCATCATCGTCCATCCGGATGATCATCAAACGGTCTGGGTGGGAGCCATTGGAACTGCTTGGGGCGATAGTCCAGACCGAGGGGTTTACAAGACCACCGATGGTGGCCAGACATGGGAGCATCAATTGTACATCGATGAACGCACCGGAGTTGCCGATATGATCATCGACCCGTCCAATCCTGATAAGTTGCTGGTTGCGATGTGGTCGCACCGTCGCGAGCCTTGGTTTTTTACCAGTGGTGGTGAAGGCAGTGGGCTGTATGTGACGCACAACGGAGGAACTGATTGGAAAAAATATTCTGATGATGATGGCCTTCCTGCGGGCGAACTTGGTCGCATGGGATTGACGATTAGCCCTGCCAATCCCGATGTTATTTATGCCTTGATTGAATCCAATTCAACGGCGTTGTATCACAGCACCAATGGTGGGGTTTCTTGGTCGATGATTCAGGGAAATCAAGTGGGGAATCGTCCGTTTTATTATGCTGACATCTATGCAGATCCTTCTGACGAGCGTCGGTTATTCAACCTCTATTCCATGGTGGATATGAGTGAAGATGGAGGCAAGACCTTTCGGACAATTCTTCCTTACAGTGGAGTTCATCCCGATCACCATGCTTTTTACATTCATCCGGATGATCCCAATTACCTCATTGATGGAAATGATGGTGGGCTAAACATTAGCCGGGACGGTGGAAAAACGTGGTCGTTCATCAATAATCTTCCTCTCGGGCAATTTTACCACATCTCAGTGGACATGGCTGTTCCTTATCGCATTTACGGTGGAATGCAAGACAATGGTTCTTGGGTTGGTCCCAGCGAAGCTTGGCATTCCGGAGGCATTCGAAACAGCGACTGGCAAGAAATTCTCTTTGGAGATGGCTTCGATGTGCTTCCTGCTGCAAACGATTTGAATACCGCCTATGCGATGTACCAGGGAGGTTCACTGTCTAGGATTAACCTGCTGACGGGAGATCAGACGGGCGTGCAACCGGTTCAGCCCGATTCGGTGGCTTTGCGGTATGCCTGGAATGCTGCCGTCGCTGCCGATCCATTCGCTCCTGACGGCCTGTATTTCGGCTCGCAATTCGTTCACCACAGCACGGACAAGGGAAACAGTTGGACTTCAATCAGTCCAGACTTGACAACCAATGATTCGGCAAAGCAAAAACAAGCAGAGTCGGGGGGGCTGACCATAGACGCAACTCAAGCAGAGAATCACTGCACCATCTTGTGCATTTCCCCCAATCCTCAGCGCGAAGGTGAGATTTGGGTTGGTACCGATGACGGTCGGCTTCAGCATACGCTTGATGGCGGAGCCACTTGGCAAGACCATGCCTTGGACATCAAACGCTTTCCGTTGGGTGCTTGGATTCCACAAATCCATGTCAGTTCGCACGATCCCGATGAGGTTTATGTAGTGGTCAATGATTACCGCAGAAACGATTGGCAACCCTACCTCTATCGCACCAATGATGCGGGCGAAACTTGGGTGCGATTGGTCATGGATGGTGGCGAAGTCACCGGGCATTGTTTGAGTGTCACCCAAGATCCGGTGACTCCGTCATTGTTGTTCCTGGGTACGGAGGAGGGTTTGTTTGTGAGCTTTGATCGCGGAACAAACTGGAACCGCTGGTCGCATGACATCCCTTCTGTTCCCGTGAGGGACATGGTCATTCACCCGAGAGATGGTGATTTGATTCTGGGCACTTTTGGCCGCGCTGCATACGTCATTGATGATTTGGCTCCGCTCCGGTTACTTGCTAAAGAGGGCAATGCAACGTTTGAAAGTCCATTGAATGTATTTCAGGTGGCGGATGCCTATCAAGTCAATTATCGCCGACCGTTGGGCGCAAGGTTCACGGCGGATCATGATTGGGAGGGAGAAAATCGCCGCAACGGAGCGCGCGTGCAATTTTACGTTCATCCAGATTCTGCCGACGCATATGGAGAAGACGAAATGTTGTGGGCTGTCCTTGATGCCGCAGGCGATACCATTCGCAATGGAGGCAAGGATGTGGAAGGGGGCTTGCAAAGCATGTGGTGGCGGTTCGACACCAACGGCATGCAATGGCCGGGGCGTGAAATCAAGAAAAAGGAAAAGTTTCCTTCAGGTGGTGGGCCGGAAGTTCTGCCTGGAATGTATCGCATAGCGATGAACATGGGAGACCACGAATCAAGCATTTCATTTGAAGTGTTGCCCGATCCACGTGTCCCATTTGATGTTTCAGCCCATCAACAGCGCGACATGCACAGACGCATGGTGATGAATGAAGTGGAGCCAATCTCGGATGCGATGGATCAAATTCAACGTGCGTTAGCCACAATAGAAGTGGTGAAACAGGAAATGAAGTGGTTGCCCGATTCATTGAAAGAGAACGCGAGCACGCTCACGGATTCTTTGAAGAAGGCGCTTCTCGACATTGAGGAGATGTACACAGAGCCGCGAGATGTCAAGGGAACAGGGAGTGTTACAGAACGACTGAGTTCTGTGATGTGGGGAGCTTTCTCAATCAATGGGGGTGACATGGCCCCTGGAGGCAATGCCATTCGCGCCCTGCAACGACTGCAACAAGGCGGTGCTCTTTTTTGCGGTGCAGTTGATGAATTGATGAGCAGTCTATGGATCGAGTGGATCGAAGTTGTTGGCGCAGTAGACCGGTCTCCGGAGACCCTATTTGAAGCGTCTGGCCAGCAAGAATGATTGTGGGCACTTGGTTTATCCGACGGATAAAGTGATCATCCATTGGATGGCCATGTTCATCATGAAGTTATTCCACCGTTGTACGGGCTGATCCGGTCGCTCACTGATGGGCATTAGGCTCTGTGAAAGCCTGACCTCTGTCGATATCAGCGAATTGAATTTCCATCCTGCAGCCGCTACCGCGCCTAAATCTACAGGGAGCAATTCAAGGTAGGAGAGCTCCGTGAAACCGTTTCCGTAAAAGTCTTCCTCTCCGCGCACCAAAATACTCGGCTGTATGCCAGCACCGATCCACCAGTCCTGTGCATCCCAAGTTTTTATGATGGGTAAATCGATGTAGGTAAAGCGGTAACTCCAGGTAGTGTAGTCGCCATTTTTGGGGTCAGGCACTCGCCGGCTTCCTTTTTGGGTAAGAAACATTCCAAATTGGACACCACTGCTGGCTTTACGCCGGATGTCCACGCTCGCTCCTGCCGTATAGCCGAACTTGTTGAAGCCTGAAATTTGATCACCATGCACTTGCGTGGTGGACAATCCACCGTTGACGCGCGCGGCGAATTTAAGCGGGTCGTCTTGTGCTTGAATCGTTTGCTTCGATGGCAAAAGGAAGCAGACAATCGAAAAGAATGAAATCAGTTTGTTCACTCTCCAGGATGAATTTCGAGTGAGTTGAGAATGTAACCATCACCATCGGTGATGATCGCCAGCACAGTGGCATTGTCCAGGACCCACGATGAATTCCATTCCAACGTGACCGATTGTACGGCTTCATCTCCCGATTCAGCTCCTGCCGCGGCATTACCAAACCCTTGCCCCAGCGCACCATTGACAGACCCTCGCAAGACATGGTCAAACTCGTATTCAGGCACCACCGCTGGATCCGAAGCATAATCGAGTTGGTAGTCAATGATGTTGGATTCCAAGATTAACCAGGCCAGTTGTATGGGGCCTTCCACTGCCTCATAAAACGTTCCATGCACGTGCATATTGAGATGACCATTGGCGGATTCCCAAGAGTGTTCCGCTTGGAGCCCCACCGGAGCAGGTTTCGTGCGTTCGGAAGCTACTCTATCGCTCCATTGCGCTGGCGCCCAAAAAGCGCCGGTGCCATCGACTCGATTGACTCTGCCCAGCGGGTTCGCCTGAAAGTCGAGTTGATCCCAAAATACATCACCCTCTGTGGTCGTCCAGTCGGTATCAAAGTGGTCGTCATCGGTGTTGGCCAAATCACCTGCATGAATAGCTAGAACTGACACCAATCCATCGTTGGATTCGGAAAGTTGTTCTGCGATGATGGCGGCTGCAGGACAATTCCCGCATTGGTGCGCTGTAAAATCTTCAATGACCACGCGCTTTTCTGCAGAGCTGCTGGGCAAAGCCTCAAATGCTGGTGCTGGTCCGTATACGGTTTCCAGGTAATTCGATGTCACAGGGACGACAGGATCTTCAATCTTGTCGCACCCACTGAGCGTGACAACAATAGCCATCACAGTGGTTTTGAGAGAAAATGACGCGGATATCCTCATGATTTAATCAATCGTTGAGTTTGGATTCCGCTCGCACCGTGAACAGAGATGATGTAGAGTCCTGATTCAAGCTCTCCAATGGGTAAATTGATTGTTCCGCTCTGACTTGGCTGCGCCCAAGCTCGGATCAATGCGCCTGTCGAACTGTGCAATTCAATGCGCGTTTCCCGACCAGTAAGTCCGGATAATTGGACTTCGTTTTCTTGGTTCAACGGGTTCGGGTAAATAGCGATGGACTCAACGCCAAAGTTTTCGCCGATGCTCATGTTCACCTCATTTACAGAAAAGCCTTTATCCAATTGGTTCCAGTTACCATTGTTGTTCAGGGTGAAAATATTGTTTGTCTGGAATCCACCGTCATTGTAAGTGCTAAAAGAACAGGAAAGATCACCGCCATTTCCTGTCAAGTCAAAAAGATTGAACGTGAAACATCCAAGTTCTTCAAGGTTCACCCACCAATTGTAATCGGTGTTGCTTTCACTCATTTCTCCAAAAGCAATCCCTGCTACTTCCTCGCCAGACAAGTCGGTAATGGACCAACGGTTATCGCCCGGCATATTGTCCGTTGTCAATTGAACGCGCACCAGAGAAGTCGCGGCTTCTTGGCTCAAATTCATGGTTGCTGAAACGCTGTTGTTTCCTTCATAGCCATCCTCAGAAGTAACTTCGATGCTGAACATTGAAGTTGTTGGAAATATGGCTTCACCCAAGGTCACCTCTTCAATTTCATAGGTCTCGAGGTATCCAGACCATTCGTAAGTTAGAAGTTCAGTGCCGAATAGAGTGGAAGCTTCAAGTGTGCATGAAGTCAATGGTTCTGTGCCGTTGTTGATGAGTGTCACTCCCAATGCTGTTGGAGTTTCGGGGCATGATCGCACAGAGCCGACATAGGCTATCAATCCTGCGTCCTGAGGCAATGTGGCCGGCGCACATTCAATGGATTGAACATAGGAGGCATGCGTGTCCAATGAAGCCTGACCCGTTTGTTTGAGCAATCGATTCGGACACACAGTCAGAATGGTCGGATAAAAGGAGCATTCATAGGCGCTAAAAACACTGCCGCCATTGTCTGCAATGGGATAGTCGACACCTGCAGTCCAGTCACCCCAGGTATTGGCTCCTATTCCGTGCAGTTCGTCATCCGTGGTATTGTCATCTGATTCGATGAATAGAATTCGCAATTCGTTTGTCCCATCTGGCCCGTGAGCTGCATACAGCTCCTCGAAAACACCACTTGTATGGTAATTCCAGCAAGGACCGCACCATGTGGCTGAAAAGTCAATGATTACAGAATAGCCAGAATCGAGGTAGCTGTAAAGGTTATGTTCCTCTCCATCAATGTCCGTGATGGTAAAGTCAGGTGCGACAGAACCATCCGGCAATTGTGCAAAACCAACTTGGGTTACGGTGAATACGAGAGCGATTGCAAGGAGGATAGGCTTCAGTTTCATGAAATGAATGTTTCAGCTTGTTTAACGAAGGGGAAGATGCACCAATATTAATGAAAAATCCGCACCGCCGTGTGGCGATGCGGATTTCAAAAGAATTTAACCTCACTTGGAGGTTTGGATAGCTTATTTCAAAGTAGCGCGCATGGTTGTTGTTTCACCACCTGCAGTCAAGTGAATGAGGTAAACACCAGCTGTAACGCCATTGAAGTCTAAAACGTGGTTGAACTCACCTGCAGCGAGGGTTCCTAGGTTATCATTGATGATTTGCTCACCGACCAAGTTGTAGACAACAATCGAGGCAGCTCCTGCTTTTGATGTGCTGAACTGCAAGTTGGTTTGCTCTGCAAATGGATTTGGGAAAACTCGCGTTACTTCGTTCAACGACTGCTCTTGGATGCCAACGTTTACAGATGTCACTGACATGCCTGCGCTGACAGACTCATACTCATAAGATCCATCGTAATCAAAGATTGAAGAGATGAAAGTGAGGTCGTCATTGTACGTTTTCACAGTGCAATTTCCATTCACGAAGTCTCCCCATTGCTCTGCAAGCATGCCGTCGCCGTAGCTATCGCCCAAGTTAAAGCTGTAGCATCCTTCAGAAGGAACACTAACCCACCAGACTACAACTTCGTCAGCTACAGTAAGGTCACCAGCAGCTACTGCTTCGATGATGTTTCCTGAGTCATCAGCAATGCTCCAGCTAATCTCTCCAGGCCAGTTATCCGTTTGGATCTCCACCTTAATCAATGAAGTGCCTTCCACTGCCAATTCGACTGCACCAGAAGAACTGTTGTTCACGTCATTGTCATCACTGGAAGTAATTTCAATGGTGAATTCCGTGCTTGCATCAAATGAAGCAGAGCCGAGGTCGACGTTTGCAACAGCGTAGGTGTCTAGATCACCAGACCAGTCATAAGAGAGAACCTCTGTTCCACCATCCATGACCGCAATGGTGCAGTACTGTAGGTTGGTGACTCCTAGGTTCATCATGTCCACGCTCAAGTTTACAGGCTCACCAGGGCAAGCTGTTGTCCCGCCAGTGTACCCTAACAATGCAGGATCATTTGGCAATGAAGCAGCGGCACAATCGTTCGCTTGGAAAATGGATGCATGCGCCTCAGCACTTGCTTGGCCTGATTCCGTCAAAATGCGGTTTGGACAGATGGTGTAAATCGTTGGGTAGTAAGCGCCAGCGAAGTCAGCGAAAATGTTTGCACCGTTGTCAATGATAGGATACGACGTGCCAGTCACCCAGTCACCTTGCGTTGCGGCTCCAGTTCCGTTGAGATCTTCGTCGGTTGTTGTGTCGTCAGATTCGATATAAAAGATGCGCAATTCGTCCGTTCCTTCCGGTCCGTACATCTCGTACAATTCTTCGAAAACTCCGCTCGTGTGATAGCCCCAGCAAGGTCCGCACCAAGTCGCAGAAAAGTCTACGATTACTTTTTTGCCTTCGTCCAAAAGGTCATAGAGATTGTGCTCTACCCCATCAATATCAGTGGCGGTAAAATCTGGAGCAATGCTGCCATTTGGCAATTGAGCAAAGGATGCAGTGCCAATTAGCAGGCATGCAATGAGAGTGTAAATGTGTTTCATATCGTACAGTTTATTATTCAATTAACTCTGAGTCAGACTCAAATCTATTAAAAAGGCTGCACATATGTCACATTAGTTACAAATAAATTGCACAGGGTGTCAAAAACTACTGGTGAAGTTCACTTCGAAGCCATTTGATGCAGGCACCGCCCTGCAAACGCCACCGATGCAGAAAATGCCTTCACGGCGTTTTCCGTA
>CAJQMI010000010.1 GCA_905479395.1 uncultured Flavobacteriales bacterium | reverse complement strand
CCTGGTTTTGATTCGAGAATGCTCTTCAAACCAAATCGAAACACGGGGCTGCTGTCAGCGATTGCTATAGAAATCGAGTTCTGCATAAGTGGCAAAAGTAAGAATTTAGATTGGTTCTAAATAGCAGAGATTGTACCGTTCGTGTAAGAATCGACAGAACTACAATGAAAAGCGCATGCCTTCATTGGCCAATTCGACTTCTTTGAAAACAGATTGCGCTTCTCGCAGCAAGAGTTGCTCATCTCTGTATCGGCTTGAAAAATGGCCGATGATTAATTTTCGAACACCAGATTCAAAAGCTATTTGGCCAGCTTGAAGCGCTGTGCTGTGGCCCGTTTCTTTTGCTTTTTGCCGTTTTTCATCGAGAAACGTTGATTCATGATAAAGAAGATCAGCACCTTCTGCAGCTGCACGAACTGAATCACAAGGCCTAGTGTCTCCCGAATACACATACCGAATGGGCTTCTCTTTCCGATGGCAGGCGTCAATGGTGCGCAAGACAGTTCCATCTGTGCGGTGCACATCATTCCCTTTCTTCAGCTGAATGATTTCAGAGCGCTGCAGTCCCAGAGATTGTATTTGATCTTTTCTGATGTTTAAGTGTATGGCTTCATAGTTGAATAAATATCCATAGGCTTCGATGCGATGCTTCACGGGGAAGCTAGAGATAGTGGCCCCATTCTCGTTGAATATTGCGGTCATTTTCTCTGCATCATTGAGCTTAAAATGTAGAGGAAACTTCAGGTGGGTTTCCGTAAGGTTCAGAGTTGTCCTTACAAATGACTCCAGACTAGCTGGTCCATGAAGAATCAGTGGTCGCTGCCTTCCAAGAAGATTCATGCTTCCTATCAGGCCAGGAAGCCCAAGGACATGGTCTCCGTGCATGTGTGAAATGAAGACGCGATCAATCTTCTGAAAAGGTATGCGCTGTTTCCGCAGGGATAGTTGAACTCCTTCACCGGCATCTATGAGGAAAAGTTGACCATTCCACAAGATGGATTGGGACGTTGGTAGATGCCTCAGCGTTGGCGTAGCTGCGCCGCAACCCAATATGGTGATTTCAAATTGCAAAGATTATGGCTTCAACAAAAATGGAGCCGCTGGGCTCCATTTTCAATTCATTTATTCGTCCAATCCGATCAATGCTGAATGAGTAGCTTCTGGATTGAGCGTACGCCCTTGGATTGCACCTGGACCACGTACATCCCATCGGCCCATTGTGTCGTTTCAATGCGTGTGTTTGCTGCAATAGAATTCAATTGCAGCTGCGTCAGCGTTCGGCCGGACAGATCGCTTATGAGCAATGTGCCCGTTTGTGGAAGCCCTGTGATATTGAAATAGTCCGAGGTAGGATTGGGATAAACATTCCACGTTTCGGTGCTGAAATCGTCCAATCCAAATGGGATGCCCACAACGTCGAGAATATATCCGCTGAATTCATATGGCTGAGCAACAGGAACGCCGAACACCGTCACGTATGCTTCTACCAATAGAGTCATTTGGTAAACGCCTTCCAGTGTAGGTGTACCTTCAAGTGAAGCACAGTATTGTTCTCCCGAAATCAGTGAACAGGGATTTGGGGAATTTCCCAAGTTGTTGCAAACGATTTCTAAGCCTATGTCTTCGAGTGGAATGGTTTGCTGACTTACGGTGTCCACTAGAATCGTGGACATGAGCACAACAGAATCCAAGGGCAGTGCAAAGAGCGGATCTATTGCAGATGCATCCGTTGGAACTAAAACGTGAAAAACGTCGGCATAGGGAGTGTAGACATACGCCGTATCGAATTGTTCTCCGGCAACGGCATCCGGAGATGCGCCCCATTCCGCCTCACCGAAATCAAAATCTGGCTCACATTGTGAGAAGATGTTTGAAGCAGAAAAAAGCAAGATTGCTAGGGCAAGAACGTGGTTGTGGTGATTCATGACTTTTCGTTTATGATTCTGATTCGTCGCCGAGTTGAGATTCTGTGATTTCCATGACCAAGAAATCATATCCTTCCGATGCTGTCGGAACGATGGTGAGAACCCGATCTAATTGGCTAATTTGAATGAGCTTTTCGACAGAGGCCTGCAAGCCAGCCAACACAAATTTGCCTTCTGCATCGCGGCACAAGCGATTTCCAATCAAAACCGCACTTAGACCAGAGCTGTCACAGTAACGTGACTCAGACAGGTCGAGTATGATGTGTTTGGTGCCTTCTTTAGCCACCTGAACCAATTCGCTCTTCAAATCTGGTGCGTGGAGCGCATCAAGTTTTTCAACGTGAGATTTGATGGTCGCGATGTTATCGCGTATTTCTGTGGAGAATTTCATGAATCGTTAGTATGCCGTAAATATAGGAGAATCTGCCTTTGGTATCATTATCGCTTCATTGCCAGTAAATAAAGAACTGCCATTCTCACAGCGACACCATTCTCTACCTGTTCGAGAATGATGGAATGGTCACTGTCAGCCACATCACTCGTGATCTCAACTCCCCGGTTGATGGGACCTGGATGCATGATGGTGATCGGCTTGTTCAGGGATTCTAAACGTTGTTTATTGAGTCCGTATTCTGCAGCGTATTCTCGCAAAGAAGGAAAGTAGGGAACACTATTGTCTTCTTGGCGTTCCAGTTGAATGCGCAGCATGTTGGCCACATCGCACCAGTGCAACGTATCGTCTAAGTCATGACTAACCTCCACTCCCATCGATGCGATGTGTCTGGGGATTAGCGTCTTCGGGCCGCACACACGAACATTTGCTCCAAGTTTCTTCAAGCAGAGGATATTGCTGATCGCTACCCTCGAATGCCGTATGTCTCCAATGATTGCAACATTGGTTCCTGCTAAGTCCCCGAGTTTTTGCCTCAGACTGAAGGCATCAAGCAGCGCTTGCGTCGGATGCTCATGTGTACCATCTCCGGCATTGATGACAGATGTGTCGATTTTATTGGCCAAAAATTGTGGGGCCCCTGGATGAGGATGACGCATCACAACCATATCTACCTTCATAGCAAGGATGTTGTTGACTGTATCTGTGAGGGTTTCTCCTTTTTTCACCGAGGAATTGCCAGCACTAAAGTTGATTACGTCAGCGCTTAAACGCTTTTCTGCCAGTTCGAAGGACAGTCTTGTTCGGGTTGAGTTTTCAAAAAAAAGATTTGCCACAGTAAAGTCTCTGAGCGAAGGAACTTTTTTGATGGGACGGTTGATGACCTCTTTGAATTCATTGGCTGCTTGAAAAATCAATTCCAAGTCATTTTCCGTCAATCCACGGATTCCGGTTAAACTGTTGACTGACAGGTGATTCATTCGGGCTTTTGATTGAGCAGCATTACGCGGCAACTGTTGCCTTGTTCGCTCCATTCAACTTGAACATACTGCCAGTCTATGCTGTCAATGGACTTCCCAATGAACTGAGGTTCAATGGGGAGTTCGCGCTGAAACCGACGGTCTACCAAAACCAGGAGTTTCACAGTTTCTGGTCTCCCATGTGCTAGCAATGCGTCGAGTCCAGCACGGATTGTTCTTCCTGTAAATAGGACATCATCCACTAAGATTACATCTCGTCCTTCAACCAAGAAAGGCATGTGATTGGATTGAGGGGCAATAGGTTTCTCTCTTCTGCGAAAATCATCCCGATGGAAGGTTGTGTCCAGACCGCCGCAATTTATTGTGTTTCCAGGAAGGAGTAGCTCCAATTTTGATTTTAAGAGTTTGGCCAGATCATAACCTCGAGGCTGAAGCCCCACAATGTCTGTCCTACTGAAATCGTGGTGCTCTAGCAATTGATGTGCTAAGCGGTCCAAGACACGCTCGAAGAGCTCCTCATCCATGAGAATTTGTGATTCCATCCCCGCAAAGATAGCTTGAAACAAAAAAGAGGAGCACTGGGTGCTCCTCTTTTTAGATACAAGGTTGTTAGAAAAGACTTACGCCTTGTCAGTTTCCCCTGCGTCTTCGTCTGTTTTGCTTGCAGCCTTCTTAGCAGGTGCCTTCTTGGCAGCAGGCTTCTTGGCAGCAGGCTTCTTGGCAGCAGGCTTCTTAGCGGCAGGCTTCTTAGCAGCAGGTTTCTTAGCAGCTGCCTTCTTCGCAGCAGGCTTCTTTTCTGTTGCTGGAGCTTCTTCAGTTGCTGGAGCTTCTTCAGTTGCCGGAGCTTCTTCAGTTGCAGGAGCTTCCTCTTTTGCAGCTGCTTTTTTCTTAGAAGGAGCCTTTTTAGCAGGCGCTTCAGTAGCAACAGGCTTGTCTTCCATTTGCTCTTTCAGTGCTGAGAGAACATCGAGATCACCAAACGTACTGCGCTCAACGTTGGAGTTGACCTCATTCATCATACGATTTCCACCGCCACTGCCTCCACCACTGGTTCGTGGTTTGCGCTCTTTTGGAGCTGCAGCAACAGGCGCTTCTTCGAATGTTCGAGTGTGGCTAACTGTGATTCGCTTGGCGTTGCGATTGAATTCAAGAACAACAAAATCTCCCACTTCTTCAAGAGCGATGGAGGTTCCATCTTCTTTGAGCAAGTGCTTCACATTGCAAGATCCTTCGAGTCCGTATGGCAAAGCAACGATGGATTGGTTGCCGTCAATCTTGACGACTGTTCCAGAGTGCTTCGATCCCACAGCAAATATGGTTTCGAATACTTCCCAAGGGTTTTCTTCGAGTTGCTTGTGGCCGAGGCTCATGCGGCGATTGTCTTTGTCCAGTTCGAGAACAACAACATCAATGGAATCACCAACGCTGCAGAATTCAGAAGGGTGCTTGATTTTCTTCGACCAGCTCAGATCAGAAATGTGAACAAGACCATCAATGCCTTCTTCGAGCTCTACGAACAAACCAAAGTTGGTGAAGTTGCGTACAGTTCCAGATTGCTTTGAGTTGAGAGGATAACGCTGATCAATTTCAGCCCATGGATCCTGCTTCAACTGCTTGAGACCAAGTGACATTTTACGCTCGTCACGGTCAATGTTTAGAATCACACATTCGATGTCATCACCTACGTTGAGGAAGTCTTGTGCACTTCGCAAATGCTGAGACCAACTCATCTCTGAAACGTGAAGCAAACCTTCAACGCCAGGAGCGATTTCGACAAACGCACCGTAATCAGCAATGACTACGACCTTGCCTTTGATGCGACCACCTTCAACGAGATCCTCTGTCATGGAATCCCATGGATGAGGAGTGAGTTGCTTCATGCCCAATGCAATCCGCTTTTTGTCGTCATCAAAGTCGAGAATAACCACGTTGAGCTTTTGATCCAATTCAACGAGTTCTTCAGGATGGTTGACCCTTCCCCAAGACATATCTGTAATGTGGACCAATCCATCGATGCCGCCGAGGTCGACGAACACACCGTATGAAGTGATGTTTTTGACAGTTCCTTCGAGTACTTGTCCTTTTTCAAGTCCACCAATGATTACGCGCTTCTGCTCTTCGAGCTCAGCTTCAATCAATGCTTTGTGGGAGACCACAACGTTTTTGAATTCTTGGTTGATTTTAACAACCTTGAAATCCATTTGTTTTCCAACGTAAACGTCAAAATCTCGGATTGGTTTCACATCAACCTGTGATCCAGGTAGGAATGCTTCAATCCCAAATACATCTACGATTAAGCCGCCTTTGGTTCGGCATTTGACTTCACCTTGGATGATGATGTCTTGTTCTTTCGCTTCGTTGATTTTATCCCAAGCAGAGAAGATGCGAGCGGTGCGGTGTGATACCACAAGCTGACCATTCTTATCTTCCTGGCGTTCAATGAAAATAGGAACAATGTCCCCAGCCTTGAGGTCGGGATTGTATCGGAATTCATTGGCACTAACGACACCTTCAGATTTGTAGCCAATGTTGACGACAACTTCTTTTTTCGAGATGGATATAATGGTTCCGTCAACGACTTCTTTCTCACGAATCAGGTTCAGAGAGTTTTCGTAGGTCGTTTCGAGTTCCGAGCGATCTTCTTTCGAGTAATCGTCCGTATCGGTTTCGAAGGCATCCCAATCAAAGTCACCGGGCTCAGCAAGTGCTGGACGTTCGGTTAAAATTTCGATTGGTTTTGAAACAGGAGCTTCGGGAGCTTCATTTGGTGTTTCTTCTTGAGTGGCTTCTGCTGTTTCAGCTGAAGCTTCCGGAGTGGTCTCCGTTTGCTGAGGAGCAACGTCTTCTTTGTGCTCTTCAGGCTTCTGGGTTTCTTCGCTCATGGCTTTCCCAGGGGTTTTGTATTTCGCACTAGGACGGATGCGAAAGAGTTGATTCATGGTTCTGTGTCCTGTCAGAACCCAATTCCAGCGCAAAAATACATAAAAAAAGAATGGAAGACCCTAGCTGATGCCGGATTATTGTGTCACTGCAATTTTCGAAGGCGCACGTACTTGTCCAGATCCCGTTTTCCACTGGATAATGTAGAGCCCTGGAGCGAGATCAACCGGCACTGGCCCATTGCCAGCCCACTTTGCGACAGCAGTTCCTGAGGAGTTAAACATTGCACCTGCCAAGTCTACTTGCAGGTACATTCCAGTCTGTATTGGATTTGGAAATGGTTTGAATTCGTTTTCATCACTCCATTCAAAAAGATCATTCGTGGGGCCATTGGAGGCGTTAGGAGTTGGTATGTTAAACTCGACCCACGGTAGGCTGGAATCTCCGATTCGCCCCCACGATTTGCCGAGTCCTAGAGCAGGAACATCAACGGCATCTGCAATGGTGAATCCATCCGGTGATCGCAATGTGATTGGCTCGCCCGATGAACTGATTTTGAAATTGGTGTGATTCCAACCTTGCGAGCCATTTTCGTCAGCATAAAGCATCAGGAAACCGTTGGGAGGGATAATCGTTGAGTCACAAAAGCATGACGGTATCCAATATTTTTGGGGTTGATCGTCCCGATCAGTGATGTAGTAGTTGGCGATGTCAACCGGGCTGCTTCCAAAGTTGTAAATTTCAATCCAGTCATCGAACTCACCTGCATTGTCTGCATGGGTGATGAAATTATCCGATTGAACTTCGTTGATTACGACGGATCCAGGTTGAATGATTTGGATTGAATTGGAAGCGCGAGCTGTAGGAAACTCGAATAGCGTCCATGAGGGAGCTCCATCCAGCTGTCGACCCCAGCTATGATCAAGCTCTAGATTTGAATCCCACTCGGCAGAGTCGATGATGATGCCATCATTGCCTTTCATCACGAGACTTCCGCTTTCGTTTGACATGATGGGTAAATGATTGCTCCCTTCATCAGCTTGGTTGTCCAGCCAAAAAATTTGAAAACCATTTGCAGGAATCGTGATAAGCCATGGTTCGATATTCTGAAACGTGTGGGTGCTTCCGTTAAGCTCGAGTGAATACCCACTCATATTGACCTGGAAGTCATTGGGATTGAAAATTTCAACCCAGGAATCGAATGCGTCAGATTCATCGCTGATGGTCGATGAGTTGGAAGGTTGCACCTCATTGATAAACAGAACTGAAGGGGCCAGTGCTGTTTCCGCATTGGCGGCCTCAGGCGTTGGTGTATTGAAATATTGCCAATCGGAACATCCGTCGCAGCTTGCTCCGTAAGAAATGTCATCTTGCTGAACTCCAAATGTGACACTGTCCAATATGGTGATGCCATCGACATCTACGAAATAAACAGTCTCCCCTTCCCCACTGAGCTTGAAATTGGCATGGTCGCTTCCTTGCTGCTCATCTTTGTCGCACCAAATTCGGATGTGACCATTTGGAAGAATGGTTGTTAGTCCTGGATCATCTAGCGGAAAAGTCCACTTGCTAAGGCTGTCGGCATCGTCTGTCAAATGGAAACCGGCTAGATTGAGTATTCCACCCGAATTGTATAGTTCGATCCAATCTTCGTATTGAAAAAAATCGTCATAATCATAATCAGCATTCGAAGCTAGGACCTCATTAATGGTCACGTCCTGCCCGAAAAAGGTCATCGCAAATGACAGAAACATAGTGAGAACAAAAAGGCTCTTGGCATTCGATGTGTCCCGGTTTGATTTCATCATAACTTATTAATCGCTTGGTTCCTCGGTTTCAATCTACAATTTGCACTTCGGTGTTTGAAAAACCTTTTTTCGTGCAAATGTTCAGTGCATTTTCTGCGTCTGCTAAGTTCGTGAATGATCTCGAATAATATACGGTTGACGCATCGGTTTGCATTGTGACAAGCGGAACGTCATTGCCCAATCGAAGCAAACGAGCCACCTGTGCTGGATTTACCGGTGCATTTAGTGTGCAAATTTTCAATCGAAAAGCTTGTTTTTTTCCAGTTGCTGAAGGGTTGCTGTTGGCTCTATATTTTGCCACGTCCTCCTTCTTTGAAGACACAGCTGTTGTGGTGCCATTCGAGCTATTATTTTGCAGAGGTTGTGCGTGCAGAGCATAGGTTTTTAAAAAGGCATCTGGTATGTCTTTTTGAATCTCTTTCAACATTTGCTGCGCGGCCTCGTAATCAACGAAGGATCCGATGGTGTATTTACTTATCCCGCTTGCGAGTGTAACACGTGTGGATTGATTGAACCACTCTGGGTGGTGATTCGGAAGTTTCATGAAAGCTCCAATTTGAATCGTGTAAGAGTTGACGCTTCTGGCCACGGCTTTGTTTGATGCTGCGGATTCTGTCGCTGTTGGCTTCATAACGTTTGCGCCAACCACTGGCTGAGTCGTTTTGTTCTGAGGGGTCTCAACTGCGGAACTACCTGGCAAACGCTTTTCAACAGGAGGGTTACCATTAACCACATTTGATGGTGTTGCATTTGATGACTGAAGGGTTGACTTGACAGGCAGAGTTCGTCGCACCGTCGTGCCACCAAAAAGGGCTTGCATTTGCGACTCAAGGTTGGAGCGTAACGCAATGGCGTTTGCCAAAGAGGCCTTGTAATCATCGGCCTTCGCACTTTTGGTTCGCATGATGTCGAGTTCTTCTAAATACATTTCAGCTTGCTTCACTATTGGGGAATTGTTTGACACGAACATTTCGAATTTGTCATAGTCAGTCGCTGCTTCTGCATTTTCAGCGCCAAATCTTCTCCACCACTCGCTATCTGTCATTTGTGTTTCTTTCGTGACGATGTCACGTTTTGCGGCACCTTCGCTCAAGCTTTCCCACGCTAAACCTATAGCTGCCTGACCTTTTGCAAGCTTTTCCTGAGGTAAGTTGGCGTCCTTTGCTTCGTTCATGAGTCCTCCGGAACGAATGAACCAGGATTGTGCCGCAGCCATTTCAGGCAAGTTGAAAACACCATATTCCTGGACATCAACGATGCTATCTGTTAGTTGATACCACAATAATTCTTGCGCTAAAAGCCATCTCTGACTCAATGAATCATCATTCTGCGAGGTGCTCGTGGCAGCTAGTTGTATGGATTGTTTGAGGCTTTGATTCTTAGATGTATAATTCAGGAGCTCCTTCCTGAATTCAGGAAGTACCATTGGCAAGGCCTCTGTGATCCATCGGTCGTAGACCAAGTGCGCTTCAATTCTGCGGTGCATTCCTTCAATTTGAAGCAAAGCGGACTCGTTTGCGTTGACCTGGGCGCCAACGTAATCAGCAATCATTAACCAATCTTGAGAAACAGTTGGCTTGCCAATCAAGGAAAGCGTAATCTGATTTTTCCACTTTTTCCATTGGTCAACATTGTTTTTGGAGATCTCGACCAGCCCTCTGGTTTCTTCAGATAACACTCCCAATGCGGGTTCTCCATAGCGTTTGATTGCCTGTTGCAATTCCCATTTGTTGCTTCCGGGTGCCTCCCAACATTGGATCATTTCCATGTTGTTCTGCAGAAGCAGGGCACGTGAGCGCATATCACTAACTGTCAATGGGCGCTTGTCTGCATCAAGGACTTCAATTTCAGAGAGCGCTTCAAGCACCCATTTTGGAATTGGCTTGATTCCCGTCTCATATTCTCCATTTATTTCAGACTCCTGCGCCAACAAGATTCGTTGGATGTTTGCTGGCTCTCGGTTTCCATTGCGAAGCGCATCGGCAAGCGTAGCGTTTACATATTCAAGCCAAGTGCCACTTCGCTGTTTTGTGTCCATTGCTTTTGAGCTCCAGGCGAGTGACGGCTCATTGACATAGGTCAGTGGTCTTTCAACAATACCTACCTCTCCGTTTGTCAGAGCCCCAATGACAAGGGGTTCCATGGCAATTTGAGAAGTTCCTGTGGACGGAATGCTCAGCGAATCAATCCACTGCGCCACTCCAATGCTGTTTTCCCAGACCAAAGCCAAATCTATTCCGGGTTGAATGATTAAGTCCAAGGGCATCGCAGCGTCAGCCTTCAAGGTGAATAGGTTTACATCGGTGCCTAATTGCCGCACAACCAGGGCACCTGATGAAACAGACCCTTCTATTTCAAAACGAATGGCCACAGGCTCGATGCTTTCCGCCTGACGACGGAATTCCCAGACTTCTTTCCCCTCAAAATCTTGGTTTCGATTGGTCGCCAACCACTGCGATGGATTGCGTGGACTTTCGTAGTAAAGCCACTCGTCTGACGTGCTGTTTATTTCCATCGGCATATGTGACGTCTTAATCTGTCCATTCTCATCGAGTGTTGCATCGAACAAGTTTCCGCTCGCCTGAAAAATATCATGTCCACCAAAAGATTCGGGACGGGAGCTGCTGAAATAAAGCTCATCCGGTTTTCCGGAATTTTGGTCCATGGCAATGCAAATGGGTGAGCAATCGTCAAAATCAGTATTTATTGGTGAAGGCAAGCGCACAGGCTCACCATATTCTCCGAGGCCATCGACTGAGACTCGGTAGATGTCGAGACCCGTATCCCCTCTTTTGCCATAACTCGCGAAAAAGGCATAGCGACGTCCTGGCAACCAATGCATGGTCGAGACATAACCTTTCTGCACATCCGTTTTGCTCCTTAAGGCATCAGGAGTGTTCAGGATCCGACCATCTTCAATGGGCATGTCAAACAATCGGAAAAAATTATCTGAATGGGATGCAAGTTTTGATTCAATGGATAAGTTAATCGCTTTCATTTCCAAAGGGCGATTTGTGTTGCATTGGCCAAAAAATAATTTCGCGTCATTCATCCATGGCTCGTTCGCTTTCCCCTCGTCGATCGCCAAACGATAATATTCTTGCGCTTCTTCAAAGTTGTACCTCAAATGAAGCAGACGTCCCTGGTAATAATTCCATTCTGCAGCGTGTTCAGTGTTCAAGACGCCCAAATCCATTGCCCAACGCAAATGCTCTTCAGCTTCCTCTAGCCGGTCTGTTGTATGCGTACAAATGGAACCAAAACGAAAGTGAAGGAATGCGCGATCGGTTGCAATGCTTACGAGATGAGCGAACAAGCCATAAGCCCTGCTCATTTCACCTCCTTCAAAAGCTTCTTCAGCTCTGTGAACGTTTTTCGCGAGGTCTTTTTCAGTCCATTCAATGCCCTGTGCTAGTGCAGACGATGTCATTATCAGGAGCATCAAACAAGCCAAGACAATTGAGGTTTGCTTGAATCGCAAAATATGTGAGCAAGCAAGTATTGTGGAAAAGGAGAAGCGCATTTTGGACGTGTTTATTCACTCACAAGTTATGGGTGCATTGTAGTGGTCATCGCGCCTCTTCCATTAGCTTTGCACAAACAATTGAATAAAAAACAACCTCATGGCCAACGGCAATTTCCAAGTTCCATATCCGGTCAACGAGCCGGTAAAGTCATACGCACCAGGGTCTGCAGAGCGCCAAGAGGTGCTTGATACATACCGTAAGCTCTACAACCAAGGCGATCTAGATGTACCAATGTTCATCGGAGGCGAAGAAGTTCGGACAGCGAAAAAGATGCCAATGAGCCCTCCACATGATCATAAGCATGTGCTTGGCCATTTCAACTATGGTGACGCATCTCATGTTCAGCGAGCCATCGACTCCGCGTTGGCGGCTCGTGCAAACTGGTCGGCAATGCCATGGCATGAGCGTGCAGCGGTTTTTTTAAAAGCTGCAGACTTATTGGCTGGTCCTTATCGGGCAAAAATCAATGCTGCTACAATGCTGGCTCAGTCCAAAAATATTTACCAAGCGGAAATTGACGCGGCATGTGAATTCATCGATTTCTTGCGATTTAACGCTCACTTTTTGCAGGAAATTCAGGCTGTGCAGCCTGAAAGTGCAGAAGGCATTTGGAATCGCATGGAATACCGTGGGTTGGAAGGCTTTGTGTTTGCGATTACACCATTCAACTTCACTGCGATCGCAGGCAACCTTTGCGCTGCGCCTGCTTTGATGGGAAATGTTGTTGTTTGGAAGCCTGCGGATTCTCAGGTTTACAGTGCTCATGTGATCATGGAAGTCTTGCGTGAAGCTGGCTTACCTGATGGAGTCATCAACATGGTTACATGTGATGGACCAGTTGCGGGCGATGTCGTTTTCAAGCATCCCGATTTTGCGGGCTTGCATTTCACGGGCTCAACTGGCGTTTTTCGGCATGTTTGGAAGGAGATTGGCAACAACATTGAACGCTTTCGCAATTATCCGCGTATTGTTGGAGAAACTGGCGGCAAAGACTTTGTGTTGGCTCACTCCTCTGCCAATGTTGATGAAGTTGTCACGGGGCTGGTTCGAGGTGCATTTGAATTTCAAGGACAAAAGTGCAGCGCAGCGAGTCGTGCCTACATTCCGAAAAGCATGTGGGCTGAATTGGAACCGAAACTTGTTGCGCATGTTTCTGAATTGAAAATGGGTTCACCAGAAGATTTTAGGAATTTCGTCACATCTGTGATTGATGAGCGCGCCTTTGATAAAATTGAAGGATACATTGAAGGTGTAAAAGACAATCCAGATGCCGATATCATAGTCGGTGGGAAGTGTGATAAGTCTTGTGGTTATTTTATTGCGCCAACGGTAGTGCATTCGAAGACTCCGGATTCGACCACGATGGTAGAAGAGATTTTCGGCCCAGTCTTGACGGTTTACGTTTACGAGGACGCTGAGTTTGAAGCCACCATGGATTTGGTTGATAACACTGGAGAATATGCATTGACAGGCGCTATTTTCTCAAAGGACCGACAAATCATTGATCGAGCTACAAAACGGCTAGAGCATGCAGCGGGTAATTTCTACGTCAATGACAAACCTACAGGTGCTGCAGTGGGCCAGCAACCTTTTGGAGGCGCCAGAGGGTCTGGAACGAATGACAAAGCAGGCAGTGTATTGAACCTTTGGAGGTGGACAAGTGCGAGAACAATTAAAGAGACACTTGTTCCGGCGAAGCATTACAGTTACCCTTTCATGGAAGAATGAAGACTGATTCGATTGAGATGATAGACAAAAAAAGGGCCTTGAGGCCCTTTTTTTATTTGATATTTATCTAAGCTGTCAATCTAAATCTTCCGCATAACGTGGCGCAGGGAATTCGTCGGTATTCAGTGGTTTCGGATGAAACTCATGTTTTTCCTTCAGCCAATGGATGTCTTTTTCCCTCACCTGTCCGTCTTGATTGATCCAACCTCTGAGAACGAGAAATTTATCTTTCTTTCCATTTTCTCCAATCGTTGCGATTTTCCCTTGTACTGAACGCAGTCGGAAGGCGCTATTGAGTATGCTTGCTCTAATCTTTGCTTGTTCGTTCGCGGACCTGTTTTGCTCTGTCATGGCGAGCTTTATCAGGTCATTGTACCGCAACGGGTGATTCTGTTCTTTCAGCTTCTCGAGAATGAACTTGCCCCAGACACTTTTTGGGCCACGCTTCTTTGCTTTCGTTCCATTGAGGGTAAGCACTACACCAGTGTTTTCGTTGGTGTTTTCACCACCGAGTTTCCTGAGCATGGAGTCGATATGCTTCAATTCAGCAGATACCCTGAGCCTTGAGCTTTGATAAAATGCGAGAACTTCTTCTCGATCAGTTTTTGACATGATTTCCGAATACATCAAACGAATTTAATAGAAATTATTCGAAAAAACTGAAAAACAAAGGAAATTAGAATGATAAGCCGGATTCTGTTCATCCCAAGGGACGCTTCATCATTTATCTATGCAATCAACCCACTGACTCGGACGGGCCATCCTCAAATGCCAGACTATGCGATCTTGCAACCCGCAAGGTTTACCAAAGCCGACAAATCTCTTCGTCGCTGGTGAGCTCTTACCTCACCTTTTCACCCTTACCTGTTTGGTTCAAGGAACCATCATCGGCGGTATAAATTTC
>CAJQMI010000009.1 GCA_905479395.1 uncultured Flavobacteriales bacterium | reverse complement strand
CTATCCCGGGCGCAGGCCAAACGGTGATTCTTTCCCACGGTGCCTTTCGCACGGTTTACAGCTATTTGGAAGGCGTTCAATTGAAAAAAGGTGACCGGCTTGAAGCCCGCGAGAAAATCGGTTCGGTCCGCCCCAACAACAGCCAAAACGTGCTGCACTTTGAAGTGTGGAAGGTCGCTGGCAACTCGCAGACTCCTCAAAATCCATCAACATGGTTGGTCAAGCATTAATTCACTCATTTAGGGGATTGAATGGGCGTCACCTGCCCCCGAATTTCGCACTGTGAACATCGCTCTTGTCGGAAATCCCAACTGCGGAAAAACTACACTGTTTAACCGCTTGACTGGCAGTCGGTCCAAAGTCACCAACATGCCAGGCGTGACGGTAGAACGGTCAGATGCTGCGTTGAAAAAAAGACCCGATATCACGCTCACTGATCTGCCCGGGACGTACAGCCTGTTTGCGCAAGCTGGAGATGAACGAATCACACAGAAAGCACTCCTCAATCCTCGGGAAACTCAAACCCCCGATGCCATCTGGTTGGTGGTGGAATCAGCTCACATCCGAAGCAGCCTCTTCTTGGTCTTGCAAATTCTCGAAATGGAGTTCCCGGCAGCATTGCTCATCAATCGCACCGATGGGACAAAAGTCAATGAGGATGAACTGCACCAAATGTTGGGTGTTCCCGTCGTGCAGTTAAACTTTGAGCGCGACAGGACCGAAGCCCTTGAATCTGCGATTTTGGGCATGCAACCCAGCATTGGAACCCATTCTGAACCGCGGATCATTCCGACCGATTGGACTGCCTCATTCGACATTCTTGAAAGTGTTTTTCCAGAGTATCCATTGCCACGGATGGCTTGGTACATGCGGTCGCGTTCCATTCCAGAATGGCTCGATCCACGTCAAAAAGCCGCGGTTTCTTTGGCTCGTGATCATGCAAATGCCTCTCCTGCAGCCCTGCAATTGGAAGAGGCCGGTTGGCGCATGGAATCCATCCGTGAATGGACCGCTAAGTTGTTTCCAAAAAACGACAGCCCCCAATATCCTTGGCAAGAAGAAAGCCGTCGCACCACTTCATTGGACCGTATTTTAATTCATCCCATTTGGGGGAACGTCATTGTCGCCCTCGTTTTCTTTGGGATTTTCCAAGCCGTTTACGCTTGGTCCTCGGCACCCATGGAAGCCGTTGATGCCGCATTTGGGTGGCTCATCGAACAGGCCAATCATTCGCTTCCCGAAACCTGGTGGAAAAGTCTTTTGCTGGATGGAATCTTGAGCGGAATTGCGGGCATTGTCGTTTTTGTTCCGCAAATCATGATCCTCTTTGGATTGACCAGTGCCATGGAGGCCACAGGGTATATGGCGCGTGTTGGATTTTTAGGGGATCGTTTGCTCCAACATTTGGGGCTCAGCGGTCGTTCTGTCGTTCCGTTGGTTGGTGGACTTGCCTGCGCGGTTCCCGCGATCATGGCAGCGCGTTCCATTCAAAGCAAACGAGAACGCTTGATCACCATTTTGGTCACACCATTGATGACTTGCTCCGCCCGCCTGCCTGTCTATGCTTTTCTCATCGGATTCATCGTGCCTGATCAGCATGTATGGGGCGGAATGTTCAACCAACAAGGACTCTTTCTGTTTTCCCTTTACATTATGAGTACCATCTCTGCTTTGGGACTTGCTTGGCTCATGCACCGTGGATTGCCGACAAAATCGGAAAATCAATTCACCATGGAATGGCCCGCCTATAGATGGCCGAAATTGCGCGAAGTACTGACTGAAATGCTCACCAAAGGCTGGGATTTTGTCGCCAATGCCGGTCAGGTCATCTTGATCATATCCGTGGTTATTTGGGGATTGAGCCAATTTGGACCTTCCGGAGAAATGGCCGAGGTCGAAAACACGTTTGCGCAACATGAATTCAGTGAATCCAGCGAAATGGAAAAAGACGCTGCATTGATGCAGGCTTCTTGGCTCGGAAAATTAGGCCAATGGATAGAGCCTGCTGTTCGCCCGCTTGGATACGATGGACGCATGGGCATTGCCATATTGAGTTCGTTTGCCGCGCGTGAGGTATTCGTTGGAACCATGTCCACCCTTTTTCCTGATTCCTCGAATGACTCCGGCAGCATTCTCGGTCTGCAACGACGACTGACGCAAGAAATTCACCCTGCAACCGGACGACCTTTGATCAACCGCGCTTCTGCGGCTTCACTGATTGTTTTCTACATGTACGCCATGCAATGCATGAGCACAGTGGTCATCGTGCAGAAGGAATTGGATAGTTGGCCTTGGGCAATTGCGCAAGCTGTTGGCTTCTCACTTTTTGCTTATGGACTTGCGTTGCTGGTGTTTCAGCTATTGGCAGATTGACCCGCGTTAGACAGCTGCTGCTACCAACTCGTCAGCTCCGATGCTCCGGGCATTCGCTACTGCAATCGGCACCATCCATAGCAACGCTGCAGCTTGCTTCCGCAAGGCCACCTTTCGACCTCCAGAAAAAATGGCCATTGGACCATTTCCGGGAGAAACATGCGCTACAGTGACTTCTTCGCCTGGGCAGCAACCCATTTCCACAAGAGCCATTGCCGCTTCAGGGCAATCCACACGACCGATGATTCCGGTTTCCATGGGCTTCATATCAGAAAGGCGTTTCGCTTGCATGCTACAAAAATAAGAGCCGCTATCTTTCGAGCGCATCCCTTTTTTGTGGTATTTAGAACGAATTTAAATAACAGCAACATGCTCAAGTTTCAATCATTTCTCCTCTGCATCGCACTATCTGCGAATGCTTTAGGTCAGTCTTTGTTCTTCGCACCAGACAATGCGCCCGCTGAAGTGGCGAGCAATTCCTTCGGAAACAAGGCAATTCGAATGGTGACTAATGCTTCTGATGAACCCGTATTATCCTTCGGTTCCAATGGACATTTGTACGTAAGCGTTTGGGATAATTATGCTGATGCCTTTGGCGCTCCATTTGAAATTGATCCCGAATCCAATGTGTTTATGTCGGATGCTGAGGGACCACGCATGGCGAGTCAGGGCGATTACATTGTCATCACCTACCAAATTTCAGGCGACTGGTCAAACGGTGCGCGAAGCGTGCATTCACAGGACGGCGGCCTCACGTGGAGCAATCCCGTGGCCCTCGTAGAAGGAGCAACGGAGGATCATTTTATGCCCTGCGTGGCGATAGACGGCAATGGCAATCCCTTCGCAGGCGTCAAAGTAGGCAACAATTCAGCGAGCATTTACGAGGGCATCCTTCAATCGCAAGACGGCGGCAATACTTGGTTGCCCGCAGTAAATGCAAGTGCCAATGCCGAAGGAGAAGCGGTATGCGAATGCTGCCCATCAAAACCCTTCTGGGCTTCAGGACACTATTATGATTTGGTGCGCAATAACAACGCCAATGTCCGTGACTTTTGGTTGATGAGCTCTGCCGATGGTGAAACATGGAATGCGGCGTTGGACATCGATCCGTTGGATTGGGAATTGAACTCATGCCCTGAAAGTGGCGCGGCGGTGACCGGTCCCGTTCAAGGTGCGGAATACCTCGCTGCCTTCATGTCCGCAGGCGGGCCTTCCGGCCAATCCCGCGTTTATGTGAGCAGCATGGACCTCAACGCAAATGATGGTCAAGGCGCATGGCTTTCCACAGAACCCGCAACTGTGAGTCAATTTGACAATGCTACACAGAACACTCCCGTGCTTGGTCAGTGGCAAGGTGCAGACGGCAATTCCGTTGTTGCGCTGGCATGGGAACAAAATGCCGGTGGTTATGATGTCCAGCTCGCGCTGAGCGCTGGAGGCGATTGGTCCCTGACGGACGTCGCACAGAACATCACAGATGAATGGTCCGGCCAACACCGCAAACCTGCTTTGGCTTTTTCGACTGATCCCAACGGTGATCCGCTATTGCACATGGCGTGGCAGCAAAGTTCCACAGGCACCGTTCAATACCTTCGAGGTGGCATCGAAACGGCAACAAGCACCATCTGTTTGTTTGACTCTGAACCCACAATCATCACAGACAACAACGGAATCCATGTTCAAGTTGGCAGCGAATGGAATGGCAGCAACTATTCCCTGTGGACAAGCCAAGGGCGTTTGATACGCTCAGGAATCATCAAAAGCGGAAACGCACAAACAGGACAGGTGAGTTTTCCCTTCAATCAACTTCCTGCACACGTGATTTTCAGCCTGGAACGCGAGGATGGCGTACGTTGGGCGCAACAAATCATCCGCTAAAAACGGATCAGCTCCAAAACAAACCGTACAGCACTGTGAGTGCGATCATCACAGCAAACGCACCGATATTGAAAATTGGACCCGTGCGAAATGTGCTGCTTGAAATGGCAATGCCTTTGGCATCGTCACTTCCATTGTTTTCACTCCAGCTCACAACTGCAATGACCGCCATGGTCAATAGGGTGGTGTAGCCCATTTGGTCGAGGAATGGCAAATCCAAGAACAACGAACTATCGGACCAACCCTTCGGCGCAACCTTGAAGTACATCGCGATCGGAATGGACATCAAAGCACCCACAATCGCACCGCGGTTGGTGGCCTTCTTCCAAAATAAACCGAGCAAGAAAACGGCTAAAATTCCTGGACTCACTACACCTGTGTATTCCTGAATGAATTGAAATGCTTGGTCAATTCCCCCGAGCAGAGGCGCCATTACACAAGCAATGGCCAATGCCACGAGTGCTGAAATCCGTCCCGTATTCACCATGGCCCGATCCCCAGCTTCAGGATTGATGTATTGTTTGTAAATGTCCATCGTGAAAATCGTGGACGTCGAATTCAACATCGACGCCAGCGACGAAACAATGGCAGCAGCTAGTGCTGCAAACGCCAATCCCTTCAAGCCAGTCGGCAGAAACTGCAGCAACCATGGATAAGCTTTGTCCGCCTGAGCCGCAGAAGGCATATTCAATTGACCCGCTTCACCCAAGCCCGCCATGATGGCTGGATCATTGATCATGACATAAGCGGCGATTCCAGGAATGACAACGATAAGCGGCAAAATGAGCTTCAAAATGGCCGCAAACAAAATGCCGTTCTGTGCTTCCTTCAACGACTTCGCCGCCAACGTTCGCTGGATGATGTATTGATTGAATCCCCAATAGTAGACGTTGGCTACCCACATCCCCCCGATGAGCACACCGATGCCCGGCAAGCTTTTGTACTCGGGATGAGACTTGTCCAAAATCATGGCAAATTTGTCCGGTGCCGCTGCATAAATGGCCTCAAAACCTGCCCACATGCCTTGGCCTCCAGAAACCGTATCGAGCGCCAAATAAGTCGTGACCATGCCACCAATGATCAAGAACACCACTTGAATAACATCGGTCCAAGAAACCGCAGACAGTCCTCCATACAGCGAATAGGCCACGGCAAACAACGCCAACCCCAAGACACCGTACATCATCGGAATGCCCATGATTGTCTCCAAAGCCAACGAC
>CAJQMI010000008.1 GCA_905479395.1 uncultured Flavobacteriales bacterium | reverse complement strand
CTGTCTGTCAACGCACGATCTGCCAGATAGACCCAGATCCTTGCATCGCGCAGCATTCCCATCCAATTCACAGCGTGCATCTCCGCTCCTTCGCTCCAAATGTTGTTCTCACTCTCCATGCACCAAAGTTAATGGACCCTGAGGAGATAACGGATTGGGAGGGTTTGCCAATGCACATCGCATTAAAATCCTACGCGAGGGCTGTTTTTTTCCAAATCCTACCGAAATTGCAACCGCATGTCCGATTCAAACAACAGCTCCACCGGCTTGATTTCGATCAGCCAAATAAGACCTTACATCAAACTTCTGGTGAAGAATTGGTGGCTCATCGCGATTCTAGCAGGCACAGGCTATGCCTCGGCTCGGCTCATTACCCACAGGCAGCTCTTTATCTACAGCGCATCCACTGAGGTTTTGCTTGCGAAAGACAAAGAACTGGACTACCAGAACAAACTCGGAGGGGTGCTCAGCCAACAAGGCTCACGTTTTGGGGGAACAGACACCAAAGACCAACAGCGCATCTTGCGTTCTTATGATTTGGTAGGCCGGACAGTGGACCAAATGAATTTGGACATCGACTATTACCTCGTAGGGCGTTTGAAAACCAGCCATGTAACGGGTTTTACCAATCTTTCAATCAACGCCTCGCCAGAGCTGTTCAACGGAAGTTACCTTGGCCGGGAGATTGACCTATTCATCGAAGATGAGGCGCATTTCCGCCTCAGTTATTCCGACCGGAATGGAGCGATTAAAGAGGTCATTCACCCATTTGGACAGCCAATGGAAGGACCTGACTTGGCTTTGACCATCATCTATAACGACCGTAGCATTTTCAATTTTGACAGCCCTTCAGGTCCGACGCTAAACGTTGAGGCGCTGGAAAACGCGCGGAAGCAGCATTACAGATTCAAAGTGTTCAACCGCTCGCAACGCATCAATCAGATGCGCGGTTCGCTGCGCGTAAATAATGTAATCGGGACCAACATCCTCACATTGAGTTCTTCCAGCACCCTGCCCGGACGCCCAAAAACATTTTTAAACATCCTCGGGAAAGAGTTTGTGGAGTACACCAAAGAAGCCCGTCTTCAATCCAGTTTAAAAACGGAAGCATTCATCAACATCCAACTGGATGAGTTGATCAGCATCATGGACAGCCTCGAGATGATGGTGGATGGCTTCAAGGCGCAAAACGAAATCCTCGATCTCACGCGGGAACAAAGTGAATTCTTCAATGCCCTTGTGACACTTGAAACGATGGAACGCGAACTGCAATTTCGCTTAGAAGCCCTCACATCGTTGAAGAATTATCTAGCAAACGGATTGGAAACCAATAGCTTGCCCCCCACATCTTACCTCATTGATGAAGACCCGCTGCTCATCGAGCAGGTAGGAGCTTTGTACCAAATGCGAAGCGATCGGACACGTGCGCTATTGGACGTCACAGAGGACAGCTATCAAATCCGAAGGCTTGACAGTGCCATCAGCAATGCAAGGTTCACGGTAAAGCGGTACATCGAGGACACGCGTGTGGCCATCGCCGGTCAACAGCGCAATGTGCAAACGCAAATCAATGAGCTCGAAAGTCGCCTCAGTGGCATTCCAGCGACACAGCGCGACATTTTCAGCATGGAGCGAAAGCTGTTGGTGAATGAGAAGATGTACGTCTATCTCTTGGAAGCGCGCGCCCAAAACATCATTCAACGGGCAGGAATTGCACCTGAAGCCTCCATCATTGAAATTGCACGAAGTGCGGGAATCATTGGACCAAACAAACAGTTGACCATCCGGAATTACACGATGTATGGTGCGCTACTGGCACTTGCCCTTGCCTTTGCACGCATGCTGCTTTTTGAACGCATTGAATCCACGCAAGAACTGCGCGAAGCATCCGATATCCCGGTAGTGGTTGGCCTGCCTCATTATCCAGGCATTGAAGAAAATCCGATTGCGATTTTGGGCGACTCACGGGCTCAAATCACGGAAGCCTTTCGAAGCCTGCGGACAAACCTGCAGTACCTGTTGGCAAAAGAAGGTGCAAATACCATCTTGGTGAGCTCCCTCCACCCGGGTGAAGGGAAATCCTTTGTCTCCTCCAATTTGGCTACCGTATTGGCCAAAACTGGTAAGAAAGTGGTGCTTGTCGATTTCGACATGCACAAACCAAAAATTCACAAGAATTTCAAACTATCGAATCAACTCGGACTGAGCACCTACCTCATTGGTCGCTGTTCAGCCGACGAAATGGGACAAGCAGGACCCGTTGATTCGTTGACCATTATCACCGCAGGTCCTGTGCCACCAAATGCATCGGAATTGGTCATGAACGACCGCATGGATCCCTTTTTGGAAAAATTGCGGGCTGAATATGACTTTGTCATCCTCGATACGCCTCCCATGTTGCTGATCACAGATGCATTGCTGCTGATGAGCAAGGTGGACACGGGGTTGTTGGTCGCCAACACCCAGAAAGCTACAAAACGAGGCATCAAGCACCTTGAAGAGCTCCTGGATCAAAACAACCTAAGCCACGCTTCACTGGTCATGAACAACATCCGAGCAACGCGTTTCGGGCAGTACTATGCAAAGTATGCGTACAAATATGGCTATGGCTATGGTTATGGCTACGGATATGGTTACGGATATGGCAGCGGCTATGGTGGCTACGGCGCTGGCTCTTACGGTGACGAACCCGAAACCAAAGCCTGAGCAAAAGCCATCGCATCGGACAATTGAGTGCACATTTCGACCCACAGATGCAACAAAGCCAATGTTTGTAACGTCTTTCATTCATGAAATACACTCAAATTTGATTTGTAGTTTTGAATTGGAACTTTAATCTGTCTATGTACACAAAGCTGAACATGAGCGCATTGCGGAAAATAAATTGCGGCCTGGGGCTACTGATCGCTAGCTTCTTCATCGCTCTTCCCGGGTTGTCGCAATTGGAGACCGCCATGCAATGTGTGCAAGTGAATCAAGCGGGCAACGCCTCGATCACATGGGAGCAAGCCATGGATCCTGCCAGCGTTTTTGAACAATACACCATTCATCTGTTCGAACCCTCAAGCGGACTGGTATTGGAAACGTACAACATACCCAACCCCACGGATCCTGCGAATCCATCTTTCGTAAACACCACATACGACGCAAACACGACCGAATTGTGCTATTTCGTCGTTACCGAAGGGCCAACCGGAACATTTGGCCCCTCGTCCGATACTTTGTGCAGCATTCACCTCACCGCTGACCCTGCGCTTGCTCCTGGCACAGTGGACTTAAATTTCAACAGTCCTTACATCGGAAGTCAGAGCCCCACTCCGTTTGCCGAGCCCCTGTCCGTTGAATTGGAGGAAGCCGATGGGTCATGGAGTCAAATCGGCATTGTTGCCGACAACGGCGGCATGATGACCACGCCTTACAGCTTGGACGAATGCTCTGGCGACTTGGTGTTTCGGGTGAAGCAATCCAATGCCTTGACGCTCTGCGACCAAATTTCGAATCAAGCAGGCTCTACGTTGTCCGATGAGTTTGATCCGGATCCACCGCTGATCACCGCCATCCAAGTGGATTACGCATTTCAAGAAGCCCTTGTGGAATGGGAATCCAGTCCCGCTGCAGATTTAGCCGGATACATCATTTATATCTGCAACGGCGGCTTTCAAATGGCCATTGATACGTTGTTTGATCCGAATGCCACATCGTATCTGGATTTGAATTCGAACGTGCAAGCGTACATCGAATCGTACAATGTCGCGGCCTTTGATTCTTGCTTCGTGGCAGGTGAACCCGATCCCGGTGCGGCCAGCGAATATTGCGCCAGCAGTATTTTTCTCAACACAGCAAGCGTCACCTGTTCTGACGAAGCCACATTGACCTGGACTGGCGGCTTCAACCTTCCCGGAGAATTCACAGGATATGAAATCTGGATCAACGAAGAGATTCCATCAGGAAGCGGTAACTGGTCTGGCCTGCAGATGATGCAAACATTGGACGGAAGCGTCGACCAGTGGCTATTCCAAGGGGCCACATTTGGCGCGACTTATCAATTTCATGTCGCAGCCCAAACCCTCGGTGGTGCCTCCATCCTTTCCAACGTGCGCACCCTCGAGTTTAGTTATCCTGGCGCACCCGAATTCACGTCGCTCCGTCGTGCCACGGTAAATGACAGCGGTGCTGTCAGTGTGGTCGTCGATTTGGACCCCAATTGCAACGATGTGCACGCCTACACGCTCCAGAGAAAGCGATCAAACGATCCTGACTTCTTCGACATCGAAACATTGGAAGGCGTCGCGGGAATGACCTTGCAGTTCGAAGACCCCACAGCGGAAACGGACGCCATGAGCTACCAGTATCGTGTGCAGGTCTACAACGACTGTGGAGATTCTGTTGGCGCTTCCAACACAGCTGCTACCGTGCACATAGAAGGCATCTCCGATTACCAGCTCCTCAAAAACACCCTGCACTGGACACCGTACGCCGATTTTCCGGGAGCCACGGCCAGTTACCGGATTTACCGCAAAACCAACAACGGTGGGAGCACGGAAGTCCTCACGCAATTGCCGGCAAGCGTGCTTTCGTTTGAAGACGATGTGAGCAATATGCTTCTCAGCCCCGGTGACTTCTGCTACATCATTGAAGCCACTGACGCCATCCCAGGACCAGATGGCTCGATCAATTATGCGTTGTCAAACACGCTTTGCCTCACTCAAGAGCCTGTAATATGGGTACCCAACGCCATGCTCATTGGCGGATACAACAATGAATTTAAGCCGGTGATCAGCTTTGCTGACTTCACCAACTACCGCTTGGACATCATCAACCGATGGGGTGATTTGATGCACACCACCACTGACGTAGAATCCGGATGGGATGGCTACTTCAACGGTGAACCTGCTCAAGAAGGGGCTTATGGGTATTTCATCACCATCCAAGACGGGGCAGGCCGCATTTTTGAAGAGCAAGGCATGATGACCTTGTTGGTCAGCGAATAAATCCTCCGAGGCTTAAGCGATGAACGTCGCAAGGCATCACGAAACATCGCTGAGCATTGCGGAACAACGCAAAGCAATCAATTGCAATGCAAAATCATGTGAACGTGCTTCTTAGAAGTGTGGACATCATCGCGCTTTGATTACCTTTGCGCGAATCGTAATTCGCAAGCGCCGGAAGGAGCGACAGCGAATTGCGGCCTTACGATTCAAACGCCCGCCATGGCCACTGCACAAAAACCAAAAATCGTCGGAGAAGGCTTGACCTACGATGACGTCCTCTTGATTCCAGCCTACTCCGAAATTTTGCCGCGTGATGTGCAGCTAGAAAGTCCGTTCTCTCGCAACATCAAGCTGAAAACCCCGGTTATTTCGGCAGCCATGGATACAGTTACAGGCAGTGCAATGGCCATTGCGATGGCCCGACAGGGAGGCATCGGCGTGATTCATAAGAACATGTCGATTGCGGATCAAGCGGCCGAGGTGCGTCGTGTGAAACGCTCTGAAAGTGGCATGATCCAGGACCCCATCACATTGTCTCGCAACTCAACAGCAGGTGATGCCTTGCAAATCATGAAGGAACACCGCATTGGTGGCATTCCAGTGGTGGACGAAGTCAACACACTGGTGGGCATCGTGACGAATCGTGACCTTCGCTTCGAAAAAGCTGGTAACCGACCCATTTCGGAATTGATGACCAGTGAAAACCTGATTGTCACCGAAGATGGACGTGATTTTCAGCAAGCGGAAGAGTTGTTGCGCGAACACCGCATTGAGAAATTGCCCGTCGTTGACGGAAATGGAAAACTTGTTGGCCTGATCACCTACCGTGACATCATCAAACTGAGCGAATTCCCGCATTCGTGCAAGGACCAATTTGGACGCTTGTGTGTTGCAGCAGCAGTAGGAGTCACCCACGACACCATGGATCGCACAGAGGCATTGGTCAAAGCAGGCGTGGACGCCGTCATCATCGACACCGCGCATGGGCACAGCAAAGGCGTTTTGGAGACGTTGACGAAAGTGAAAACTGCCTTCCCAACCATCGACGTTGTGTGCGGCAACATCGCGACCGCAGACGCAGCAAGAGCGCTCGTGAAAGCGGGAGCTGACGCTGTCAAAGTGGGCATAGGCCCCGGATCCATTTGCACCACACGCATCATCGCTGGAGTGGGTGTTCCGCAATTGGGAGCAGTCATGGATGTGGCAGAAGCGCTGCGCGGCACAGGCGTGCCGGTAATCGCTGACGGAGGCATCCGATTCACCGGTGATATTGTCAAAGGATTGGCCGGCGGCGGACACACGGTCATGGTCGGATCCATGCTCGCGGGAACAGAAGAGAGCCCTGGTGAAACCATCATTTACGAGGGCCGAAGATTCAAAAGTTATCGTGGAATGGGATCTTTGGAAGCCATGCAAAAAGGCTCGAAGGACCGCTACTTCCAGGATGCTGAAGACGATTTGAAAAAACTTGTCCCCGAAGGCATTTCTGGGCGCGTTCCCTACAAAGGCAACGTCCAAGAAGTGATGCACCAAATCATCGGTGGATTGCGCGCAGGGATGGGATATTGCGGTGCACCAGATATCGAACACTTGCAGCAAGCACAGTTTGTGCGCATCACGTCCGCAGGCGTGACGGAGAGCCATCCGCATGACGTGAGCATCACCCGAGAAGCTCCAAACTATAGCATCCGCTGATTGACATGGTAGAACACCATGCCATCCAGACAATGCAAGACCTTAGAATTGAAAGAAACCAAATGCAGTACACCAACGCTATGACCAACCCTACCAATATCGTGCTCCGAATCTTCGGAGCTGTTGCCCTGATCTGGGCCATGCCCCTCACGCAACAAGCGCAAGACACTGGGTCCATACTCACCGTCGGAACCGAGTCTGTGAGTGCTGCCGATTTTCAGCATGTATTTCTCAAGAACAACCGCGACAGTTTGATCACGACAGCTTCTTTGGATGAGTACATGGAACTGTTCATCAACTTCAAGCTCAAGGTGCAAGCCGCAGAAGCCATGGGCATGGACACTGTTGAAACTTTCCAGCGAGAACTGGCGGGTTACCGCACCCAATTGGCCCGTCCCTACCTCACCAACAACGAACTCCTGCAGGATCTCGTCAAACAAGCGTGGGAACGCCAACAAGAAGAAGTGCGAGCGCGCCACATCCTTGTGAATTGCAGCGCCGAGGCATCAGCAGCAGACACCTTGAAAGCATTCAAGCGTGCAAAAGCAATGCGCAGTCGAATTGCGAACGGTGAAGACTTTGAAGCGGTGGCCAAATCAAAAGGCGGATCTGATGACCCGAGCGTTCGAGACAACGGAGGTGATCTCGGCTGGTTCAGTGCCTTTCAAATGATTTATTCTTTTGAAGAAGCCGCCTACACAACACCTGTCGGCGAATTGAGCGACATTGTGCGCACGCGTTATGGTTATCACGTACTCGAAGTCACTGGACGCAGGGATGCGCGGGGAGAGATTCGCACTGCGCACATCATGATCCGCACAAAAGACGGTGCCTCTGATGAGGAGATGACGCAAGCAGAAAATCGCATTGGACAGGTCTATGATCTCCTGCAAAATGGTTTGCCATGGGGAGAGTTGGCGAATAAAATGTCAGAAGATGCCACCACTTCCGGAAAAGGCGGTGAGCTTCCTTGGTTTGGCACCGGCAAAATGGTTGAGTCCTTTGAAAATGCCGCATTTGCCCTGAAATCAGACGAAGCCATTTCCAAGCCTTTCCAAACGACGTACGGTTGGCACATCGTGAAGCGCCTAGAATACCGGGCACCCCTTGCTTTTGAGTCTTCGAAGCGAGAATTGCAAAAACGCGTGAGTCGGGATAGCCGTTCAGAATTGACCCGGCAATCATTCTTGGAAAACCTCAAGGTCGAATATGATTACAGCGCCAGTTCCTCAGCTTTAGGAACTGTAAAACGCTATGCAGCCCGCCAAGACAGCGTGTTCTACCCCAATCACCCACTGGCTGTGACGCGCAGCAGCGACAAAAGCAAGAAATTGGTGACGCTCGCCGGAGAGACCTTTACCGTGCAAGATTTCACAGACCACCTGAACAAGACAAAACTCAGAAATGTCGATAAGGCCCCCAACGAATTGATTGACAATCAATTTCAAGCTTGGACTGAAAAACTGATGCTTGATTACGAAGACACGCAACTCGAAGGAAAGCACAACGATTTTCGCTTGTTGATGGAGGAATACCACGACGGCATCTTGTTGTTTGAGCTGACCGATGAAAAGGTTTGGAGCCGGGCCGTCAAAGACACGGCGGGTCTTGAAGCTTTTCATGCCGATCACCGCAACGACTTCATGTGGGGGCGACGAACTGCTGTGACCATTTTCACCTGTGCCAATGCCAAAGTGGTGAAGTCCGTGAAAAAGGCCATCAAAAAGGGCAAGGATCTCATGGCATTTCAGCAACAGATGAACATGGAAGAAAGCAATGCACTGTTGATGGAATCTGGACTTTTCAGTGAAGGCGAAAACACTTGGGCAGACCGGATTTTGAACGATGACGGCGCCAAGGTAATTGAAGGCACATCCGGAGCAACGTCTGCCATTGAGACCTTTGAAGGAGCAGGTGGTGAGACCATTCTGGTGCACGTCACAGAAATTCGAGAACCACAACCGAAAACGTTGATGGAGGCGCGTGGACAGGTCATTGCCGCATATCAGGATTACCTCGAAGCTGCTTGGATCGCAGAATTGCGAAACAACGCCAATGTCGAAGTCAACACTGATCTGTTGCACAACTTGGCAGACTGAAAATGACTCGTGTTGCTCGAAGAATCCGATTCCCTTCGCTTTCAATCGTTGTTGGGAGTTTATTAGCAGGCTGTGGTGGCCTTGGAGAAGAACCCGTGCAAAGCGAAGCAATCGCAGCGCGTGTTTATGAGCAAAGTTTATTGCTGAGTGAGATCGAAGACCACATTCCCAGCGGCACGTCACCCGAAGATTCCGTTGCCATGGCCTCGCGGTACATGGATCAGTGGATTCGAGAACAAGTGATGGTGCATCAGGCTGAACGTTGGTTGCCCGAGAATGAAACAGACTTTTCAAGTGAATTGGAAGCCTACCGAAATGCACTTCTGCTCCACGCCTACAAAGATCGATACGTCAATGAACGACTGGAAACAGTGGTGCTGGATGAAGATGCCACCGCATATTACGAGCGCAACAAATCCTCATTCATCCTGACCGATTACAGCGTTCGCGTTTTGTTTGTAAGCGCTCCCGAAGTCATGGATGACCAAATGGAAGAGATGCGCGATGCCATGGCCTCACTTGACTCATCACAGTTCTTGGCCATGGAGCGCTGGTGTGTTGAAAATGGAGCGACTTTTTCATTGGCAGATGATATCTGGTGGACCTTGGGCGACTTGACCAAAGAAGTACCGCTTGAACTTTACCGTGCCGAGACACAAATCGCCCGACGGCGGCCCATTGAATTCGAAGCTGACGGTCGCATTTACGTGGTGCGTTTCCTCGAACACGCCCTTAAAAATGACGTCGCTCCGTTTGAAGCCGTTCGCGATCAGGTGGATGAACTCATCCTGCACCAAAGGCGCAAGAAATTGTTGATGGAACTCGAAGAAAACCTGGTCGTAGCAGCTTGGTCTGAAGGGGCCGTGCAACGCACAGAGAAAGGCGCAGCCTTGCGGTCCGCGCCTTCTCTCTAAAATTCATTTGAGAAAGCAGCTTACTCCTCGCAGCCGCAAGAGAATACCAACAAAAACGTGAGCACGTCCTGGATGGCAACCAAACCATCGCATGTGCAATCCGCATGGGAAACTTCTCACCATCGATACTGAAGAGGGATGAACTGATTTAATGAAGGTGCCGAAGTGACAAACAATACAAATCAAATACAACGTTAACCTTTCTTGAAGATTATAACGAATCAGCCTTGTACCCCTCTTACAATTCCACTTAACTTCGTCCGTTCATCCAAGAACGCCATGCGATCCAACGTTTTCTTTGCCTTTGCCTGCTCCCTCTTTGCCCTTCTCGGCCAAGCACAGGGCGACGCACAAGTTCCTGCTCCAACTCTACCCGAATTCACTCCCATCGACGGCATCATCGCAGTGATCGGCCAAGGGATTGTTCTAGAAAGCGAATTGGAGGCCCAAGCATTTGCCATGCGAGCACAGATGGCACAAATGGGCAAGTCAGCGCAGGAATTAACAGCCACACAACGCTGCAACCTGATCGAAGACCTCTTGTTTCAGAAGCTTCTCGTCCACCAAGCAAGACTTGACAGCATCGAAGTGACACCCGCAGAAGTGATGGATGAAATCGAACGCAGACTCGCCTATTACATCCAGATGTTTGGCACCGTAGAAGCCTTTGAAGCGGAATACGGCCAATCTGTGAGCGAGTGGAAAGCTGAATTCGAAGATCCTGTTCGTGAACAGTTGCTCGCAGGCAGGATGCAAGGGGAAATCAACCAGCAAGTGCGCGCCACGCCCGCCGAAGTCAACCAACTCTTTTCGTCCACACCAACCGATAGTTTGCCATTGATTCCCGAAGCACTGCGTTACCGGGAGTTGGTGATGCAACCAGCAATCACCGAAAGCCAGAAAGCAGACGTGCGCAACTTCCTCGATTCAATTCGCACCCAAGTTTCAACGGGAAAAATGAGCCTCACACTCGCTGCCTCCCGCTACTCGGAAGATCCGGGCAGCAAATACAAGGGTGGATGCTACGAAAATGTGGGTCGTGGGCAGTTTGTCCCAGAATTCGAGGCCGCCGCTTTTGACACGCCAGTAGGCGATTTGTCTCCGGTGTTTGAAAGCGATTTCGGCTTTCACTTCCTCCGCGTCACGGATCGCCGCGGCCAGACCTTCAGTGCCTGCCACGTATTGGTTTCTCCAAAAGTTGATCCCTTGGCCCTCAATTCAATGGGCGAGGAAATGGACAATGTGATGGCCCAAATTGAAAGTGGCGAAACCACCGTGGATGACGCCATTGTGCGCTTTTCCACCCGTGAAGAAACCAGCAACCAAGGTGGCCGTGTCGTGAACGCTCGCGACGGAGGCACCTTGTTTGGGTCCGACGAGCTCGACCCCAATCTTTTCTTTCTCCTCAACGCGATGCAACCCGGTGAAATCTCTGAGCCCATTCAACTCCTTGATGAAGATGAACAGGGTTATTGGATCGCAGTGCAACTTGAAGAACGGGTCGAGGCGCACCGCGCCAACCCCACTCAGGACTTTGGGTACTTTCAAACAATTGTCGAAAACGAATTGCGGGATGAGCAATTGAAAAAGTGGACGCTGAAGGCAATCAACTACACCCACGTGCGCATCGATCCGCCTTACGATGCTTGCACATTCGATTACAACTGGACTGCAGATTGACCTGTGTGAAGGCGCCATGAAGATTAGCATCGTCACCATCGCTTACAATGCCGAATCCACCATTGCCGAGGCAGTGAAATCGGTGGTCGGACAAAAAGACAGCAACTTTGAATTGGAGTACATCATTGTGGACGGCGCTTCCACCGATGGAACCCTCGCTGCAATCGAGGCTTTTCGAAGTCGAATCACCACCGTCATCTCAGAGCCAGACCAGGGGCTTTATGACGCCATGAACAAAGGCTTGACAGCAGCTACGGGCGATTTTGTTGGGATTCTAAATGCGGACGATTGTTACGCCCATGATCACGTTCTATCGAATGTCGCCCAGATGTTGTCCACCTCTGCAGCCGACTCTCTCTATGGAGATTTGGTCTACGTAGATGAACAGGATCAGGTGGTGCGGCATTGGAAAAGTGGTGGACTCCGGCACGGAAAATTCAATCCACGAGGTTTTCTCAATGGCTGGATGCCCCCTCATCCCACATTTTTCATTCGCAAGAGTGCGTACAATCTACACGGAGGATTCAACCTCGCGTTGAAATCTGCAGCAGACTATGAATTGATGCTGCGCATGCTTTTCAAGCACCAAGTTTCAACGGCCTATCTCCCTGAAGTTTTGGTCCGCATGCGCACTGGCGGCATGAGCAACGTGAGCTGGGGAAATCGCTGGCGTGCAAACCGGGAAGACCGAAAGGCATGGCGACTCAATGGCCTCACGCCTCGCCCTTGGACCCTGATCGCCAAGCCGCTTCGGAAGCTTTCCCAGTGGGGTAAAAAGGTCTGAAAACCACGACTTCGAACGCCTTGGGTAGTGTCTGAAAAACACTTGTTTTGTTGTTGTTCTTTGTGTTTTCTCAACGGAATTGAGTGAAATCTTTGGCAATTCGAATCATGACCAGAGCAACCTTTAAGACTAATTTTGTTGCATGAATCAGCGAGGAGAAAAAGAGCAACGGAACGAAGAAAGAAAAAAACGCACGCCATTACAAAGGCTTGTAAAATGGTGGTTCAAGCAGTTCCCTCCCTTGAATTAAGCCTCCGGGATCGCCGAAGATTTGCACAATGCGAGACTGATGCGCATGGTTTATCTTTGGATTTGCAATGATTGAAGGCTTTTGGCACCGACACCCTCCTCAAGGAAGGTAACTTGACCACTTCTACGCAATCACTGCAGCACATTGAAAGAACCAGATCACTCTAGAGCACGCCCCATGTACGGATCGGACAAAGAAGCCCTCGAGGCATTGAACAGCAAGCACAAAGCGCTTCTCCATGAGATTAGCCAGGTCATTGTAGGTCAAGATCAGGTCATCCGAGAGGTGACCACCGCCATTTTTGCCGGGGGCCACGTGCTTTTGGTCGGTGTGCCAGGGTTGGCCAAGACGCTGCTCGTCAACACCATCGCCCAATCGCTCGGCCTGAGCTTCAATCGCGTGCAATTCACGCCGGACTTGATGCCCTCAGACATTGTAGGTTCCGAAATACTTGACGAATCGCGCCAATTCAAATTCATGAAGGGCCCCTTGTTTGCCAACATCGTCTTGGCCGACGAGATCAATCGAACACCGCCCAAGACCCAGTCGGCATTGCTCGAGGCGATGCAAGAACGCTCGGTCACAGTGGCTGGTCAAAATTACCCGTTGCCTTCACCTTTCTTCGTTTTGGCCACCCAGAATCCGATTGAACAAGAAGGCACGTATCCGTTGCCTGAAGCGCAACTCGACCGGTTCATGTTCAATACGTGGGTGGATTACCCCACGCACGATGAAGAGCTGAGCGTGGTCAAAGCCACCACTTCCGACGCGGTAGCATCCGTAAAGCCTGTGATTTCGGGCGAGGAAATCCTGTACTTTCAACAGCTCATCCGTCGCATGCCCGTGGCGGACAATGTGCTGGAATACGCGGTCGGACTCGTCGGAAAGACGCGCCCGGGTCGCGAGCGCGCCACGGAAACGGTGAACGCCTACCTCTCATGGGGCGCCGGACCGCGTGCTTCACAATACCTGGTGGTGGGGGCGAAAGTCAACGCTGCGTTGAATGGCAAGTACAGCCCCGACATCGAAGACGTGAAGGCGGTGGCGACGCCGATCCTGCGGCACCGCATTGTCCGCAATTACAAAGCCGAGGCCGAAGGGCACACGGTCGAGTCCATCATTGAAGGGTTGCTTTAAGTCGCCGAGCCGTGAAAGATTCGCGTCAAGCCACCTCCGCGGGAGCCATCTTCCGAAGGGTGCACGGACTCTTGGACGGACGCGAAAAACGCATCGCATTGGGGCTCATGGGCGCGGTGTTTGTCAACAGCTTCGTGGACTTACTGGGATTGGCAGCAGTCATTCCAGTCATCGGTCTGGTGGTGGAACCCGAGTTGATCACGTCCAATGCCATCTTGGGGTCTATCTACGACATCGCATACGCCAACGGCATTGGTTCAGAGAAACGGTTTTTGACCCTGCTCTGCCTATTGCTCATCGCTGCCTTCTTATTCAAAACACTATTCGGAATTTGGCTGAATCATGTGCAGTCGAGGTTTGCCTTCCGCGTGGCGCACCGGATGAGCGGCGAAGTATGGCTTCATCATTTTTCAGACTCATTGGAACGCATGCGTTCGAAGGAATCGGGGCGCGTGCTCACAGAAATCAACAGCTGGCCCGTGCTCTTTGCCCGCATCTTCATCACGGGAGGCCAATTGCTGATCAACGAATTGGTCGTGATGGTGCTATTGGCCATTGGGTTGACCGCCTATGATCCCGTGATCTTTTTGGGAGTCGCCGGCATCATAGGCGCTGGCGGCTTGCTCATTCGATTGATCACCAAACGCCAACTGGAACACAACAGCGCCACAATCCAACGCCTCGCTCCCACTTCCTCTTCGTTGGTCCAAAATGCCGTGCGGGGTTTCCTCGAACTGATCACGTTTCGTGCCGTGCAATCGGTCCAACGCAATTACCTCGCCCACACCCGTGAATTGTACGCGGTGCACAGCCGTCAAATGGTGCTCGGCATCATTCCTACACGGCTCTATGAATTGCTCGCCGTCACCGCGCTCTGCGGCATCATCATGCTCTCTTTGATTTGGGGCGAGACCGATGCGGCGTTTTTCGAAACCCTCTCTTTGCTCGGACTGAGTGCCTACCGCGTGATGCCAGCCATGGCACGAGCCAATTCCCGCCTCATTGCCATGCGCGGCCAAATGCACTTGCTCGACGCCATGGAACACGCTGGGACGGCAAAGCACGATGGCACAAATGATCTGACCACAGAACGCATTGAATGGAAAGGCCCTGTAGAAATCCACGTGCGCAACCTCACCCTTGCTTACCAGGGCGGCGAGGCCGTAGTGGATG
>CAJQMI010000007.1 GCA_905479395.1 uncultured Flavobacteriales bacterium | reverse complement strand
GTCTGTCCTCTGGTCCAGAAGCCTCGATTTGTACGAAGCCTCTCAAGGTGCATTTGACCCGACGGTTCATCCCTTGGTGGAGCTTTGGGGGTTCGGATTGAGCAAAAAAGGTGCTGTCAATGAAGACGACGTGCTTCGCATTTTGCCATCGGTTGGTCTCACTGTGGATCGAATCGATTTGGAGGAAAATGAATTGGATCGTGTGTATGTCAATACATACGTCAGAAAAGGAAATCCCAATACGTCAATTGATTTCAACGGCATTGCGCAAGGTTTGACGGTGGATTTACTGGCAGATGCATTGATTGCAGAAGGCATTAATGATTTCATGGTGGAGGTTGGAGGTGAGGTCAAATGCCTCGGGCTCCGTATGGACGGCCAAGCTTGGCGCATTGCCATTGATCTACCTGTCGATCAAGCGGATGGTCTCGATGAGCGGCAGTTGCAGTCGATCGTTTCAGTGAAGGATGCCGCAATCTGCACAAGTGGGAATTATCGAAAGTTTTACGAAGAGGATGGTGTCAAGCGATCGCATACGATCAGTCCATTTACGGGTTATCCCGTGCAGCATTCGCTATTGAGCGCAACAATTCACGCTGTGGACGCTGCAACTGCTGATGCGCTTGCCACTGCGTGCATGGTATGGGGTCCCGAAGAGGGAAGGCAGTTCATCGAGAATTACCGCACAAACAATGAGCAAGAACGCATCGAGGCGTTCTTTATTTATGCCACTGAATCGGGTGACATGGAGACGTGGGAGACCGAGGGTTGGAAGACCACATTGGCGCCAGATGCGTGACGAGTTGTAAAGGTTGTGCCTTTTATTCTGCGGGCTTGAGGCACTCATCTTGAGGGCGTGCGCCGCAAACAGAACATGACCCAGACTCGTTTTTGAGCAACGGATTTTGAGAGGCGCAGGTGCCGGAGAATTCACCGTCTTTCTTCACCAGAATTTTGATGGCGATTCCTGCGAAACCTAATGCCAACATCCCCACAGATAACGCGATGACTTTCCATTCCATGGGTCAAAATTACGACGTGATGGGTGCGAATCTGATGTCAACCGAGGGTCTTGTGATATTTTTCGTAAATTGAAGTGGCCTATTGTGCCTCAACCATGTTATCTCAATCATCTCACTTCGTTGCTTGCGCCTTGCTTCTCATGCTTTCCGTGTGCGGTTTTCACGAAGGTGTTTTGGCGCAACAGGGGCCATGCGATTGCCTTGCCTTGAGTGAACGGCCGATCAAAGAGATTTCGGATGGCGAAGGTTCAGGAACTGGAACAGTGACTTGGAGTTGTGATACAATTTACCTACTCACCGAACCGGTGTTTGTAAATTCAGGTGATGAACTTACCATCGCACCGGGAACATTGATAAAGGGACGCACGGGAGTCGTGTTTGATACGTTGACTTACACCCTGCCAAATGGCAATCCCTCTCCGCGTGAGGATTATGTTTACAGCCAGCATGCCGGCAGTTTGATCGTCAGCGCAGGAGCATCGCTTCAAGCCGATGGAACGTCTGATTGTCCCATCGTTTTTACATACGAGGAGGATCCGATGGATGGTTCGGTTGGGTATGATATTAGAGGGAAATGGGGGGGGCTGATTGTGTGCGGAAACGGCGCGCTAAATACGTTTGATGGCAACGACGAAGTCGAAGGTGTGGTGGATTACACAGGACAAGATCGTCATGTGTATGGCGGTGATGCGGCCTCGGATGCTTCCTCGGGAGTATTGAGGTATCTCAGCATACGCCACGCATCCACTTCATTGGGCATCTCTCAATTTGGCAATGGCATTGAGACAAACGCCTTAACGCTCTGCGGCATTGGCAATGGCACAACTGTTGAATACATTGAGAGCATTGCAAGTGGTGATGATGGAATCCAAATTTTTGGAGGAACAGTAGACATTCATCATGTTGCAGCTATTTTCAATGAGGAAGATGGATTGGAATACGATCAAGGGTGGCAGGGGCGGGGACAATTTATTTTTGCCATGACCGATGAACTCAATGACGCTGGAGAGCACGCAGGCGATTATGAGGGAGATGACTACGAAGAATTCGACGTGAACATGACCTTCATGCCTTATTCCAATCCATTGCTTTATAACCAAACCTACATCGGAGCAGGTGCAGCGACAGCAATTCGATTGCACAATGGTGCGGGCGTTCGGATGCACAATAGCCTCTTTGTAAACTTCGGTCTGGGCATTGACTTTGAAGATGAAGATCCCTGTGATGCATGGGAACTTCTTTTGTTTGGTGAAACCAACATCGAAAACAATCGATTCTGGCAAATAGGAGACAGTTCCGCCATTGCTGAACTTATTTTATACGATGATGGCTACGTCTTCAATGGCCAGGAGGTGGTTGAGGCTCACTTCATTGATAACAATAATTTCGCTGCCGATCCCGACATTGACTTCACGTTCTCTTCCGATTCTGGCCATGTGATGGATCCCATCAATTTGACTCCAGATTCTGTCACCATGATGGCGGAATTGGAATCTCTTCCCAACGATCCATGGTTTGATTCAGTGGATTATATCGGGGCATTTTCGCCTTCAGGTGAGAATTGGTTAACATGCTGGACGTATGCCGAGCAGCTTGGTCTTTTCGGTGCTTGGAACGGCGGAGATGTGGATACCGACTCAGAAATCCTTGGCTGCACTTATTTCTTCGCTTGCAATTATAGTGCGGCAGCGACGTTGGATGATGGCACTTGTGAAATTGAATCATGCGCGGGCTGCACGTTTTCAGATGCTGATAATTACGACCCTGAGGCATTGTTTGATGATGGGTCCTGCAACGGCTCTGCCCTCTTAGATTGTCCGGCAGATATCAATCAAGATGGCTTTGTAAACACCAGTGATCTTCTCATTTTTCTCGGGGCATTCGGGGATGATTGTGAGGAGTGATCGCGCAATGCATTCTTCTCAGAAGGTTTGGTCTTTTTCTACCCTTGCTGTAGTCACAAAAAAGGTGAGATTGTCCGAGGGAAACTTGTCGTTATTGATTCGTTGGTTGGGCCTTCTTCCAGTTCTACTTTGTTTTGCGGCATCTGGCTTTGCGCAAATTGAATTTGAGGGGCTAGATTCTGACCAAGGGTCATTGCAGGATGGAGAAACCCAAAATTGGGGTCAATTGCTTGGGCAAACGTTGTCTTTCTATGCGCGTGGGGACTTCGAGACAGGATCCAATGAAAAATGGGATGTGTCCAACGCGACTCCGTCGGAATTGGGTTTCAATGGAAAAACCATTGCGGCAGTTTCATTTGCGCGACCCGTTAAATTTCAGTTTTCTGATTCTACCAAATTGGTGTTGGATGCCTATGAACGGATAATCTGCTCGAAACTGAAACGATTTTAAACCGAGTTCCACTGCAATCGCAGAATTTACTTTGTAATGCATGGTCACCATCAAATGAGCATGGCCCAATTCAAGGTCCGGATTTGTTAGCATCCAGCCTTGGAGTGCAGTTACCTGAATCCGGTTAAAATCCCATCGTAAACCACCAAGAACAGCCCACTGTGTCCGGCCAAGTGGCGGGACAGCCCCTGTTGCTGCTCTCGTGACCCGAAGACTTTGATTGTATCCAATGTCATGAGCCACAGCCCAGCCAACTGACTGAGCACGTTTGATTTTGTGGTGCCCCAAAAGGTGCAGATTTAAAATCGGATGAAGAGGACCTCCGGGCAATCCGACATCACGAGCTCCTCCTCGGAGGCTCATTTCCAACGTGAATGGAATGCGAGTCTTTGGATTGAAAGCTTTCAATGTGTGCTTTTGAACTTGGTGATTTTCCCGCCATTGGTGGTTCAAATCAATGCCGAAATTGTTGATTCCAAGATTGGGCAGAGAAAGTGCTCCATTTGAAAAGTGCGTGAATCGAGTTTTGATTGTCCAGGCGCTTCTCTGGCCATCAAATACAGATATGCACCAGGCTGCATGCAGCCCGGCATTCCAATGTGTGCTCATGGCAACTGAAGAAGGAGCATCGATGGGATCCCATGGACGTGAGCTCCAGCCGACTCCGATGCCCAGTTCACCATAACCCCATTTTGAACCCGGAAATCGGTTCAGCCAAAGGCCGCTAACGATTGAGCCCAGAGCCGCTCCACCCAATTCCGTCCATGCCAATTCAATTCCCGACCAATGCGTGCCTTCAGTGTGTCGTCCTTCGGTCCATCCCCCAACGATTTGTTTGCCGTATGCGACAGACATCCGCTTGGAATGATCCGTGACCAAGTGCTGCATAAGGTTGCGATGTGGCAAAACGTATCCCATACCGAGTCCCAATTCAATGCCTGCGGGAATGCTTTGCTTGCGGTTTGTAGTTGCTCTTGATTCTTGATTCGTTTGGGCAGAAGCGAAAGGAGATAGTGCACAAAAAACGGATGCACATACCATCTCAACAGTCAACAATCGATTCTTTAGGCCCAGCATCATGCTTCGAATTTAGTGCGCCTTACCTTCGCCGCATGCATACGATGGAACAGAAATTGGCCGCATTTGAGCGCTTGCTTAAAATCATGGAAGAATTGCGGGAAAAATGTCCTTGGGATAAAAAGCAAACGTTAGACTCGCTTCGTCATTTGACCATTGAAGAGACGTACGAGCTGTCAGAAGCCATCTTGGATAATGACATAAAGGAGGTGCAAAAGGAAACCGGTGATCTTCTTTTGCACATGGTTTTTTATGCTCAAATCGCCAGCGAAAGATCATCTGAAGAAGGCGGATGGGACATTGCCGATAGCCTGAATGGGATTTGCGATAAGCTGATCGACCGTCACCCTCATATTTATGGAGATGTAGAAGCCAACGACGAGGAGACTGTCAAGGCCAATTGGGAGCAATTGAAGTTGAAGGAAGGAAACAAGTCGGTTTTAGAGGGTGTTCCGAAGGGCTTGCCAAGCTTGGTCAAAGCTTATCGCATGCAAGACAAGGTGCGCGGTGTCGGGTTTGATTGGGACAACGAGCACCAAGTCTGGGACAAAGTGGAAGAGGAGCTTGCAGAGTTCAAAGCCGAGTTGGATGTTGACGCTGAGCGAGCAACGGATGAGTTTGGTGATGTCCTTTTTGCATTGGTCAACTTCGCTCGGTTCAAGGACATCAACCCAGATGAAGCATTGGAACGAACGAATAGGAGATTTCGAAACCGGTTTCAATTCATGGAAAAGGCCATCAACGAGGCCGGTGGCAAGACCCTTTCAGAGATGACACTTACCGAGATGGACGTGCATTGGGATGCCGCCAAGAAAGCTTTAGCTGAGGATGAGAGAAAATCGTGATCATCCGATGAATAAAAGGCTGCATTTGCGCCTTTTGATGGGTTTTGTTTTGCTGGGTTTATGCAGTGGCTGCAATCGGCCAGATGCACCTTGGTGTTTGATGAGCGCAGGGGAATGGATGGAGGACACGTTAATATGGGAGCCTTTGTCCGATTTCGCTCTTGTCGTGGAAAATCACTTGGAAGTTGACTGCTCCATTGGCGATTCAAATCAGGTGCAATTGATTTGGAGCGGTCCTGCAAACTTGGTGGCTCACGCATCGGCATTGCGGTCGGGAAATGAGTTGGTTTTGAGCCATGAAGACCGCTGTCAATGGACGCGCGATTTGAGTCACATTGTGCGTGCCAAAGTATCTGCTCCAGCGTTTGATGCAGTTCATTTGAACGGTCAGGGAAGTTTCAATTTGGTTCAAAACGATTTGACTCAAAATTTAGAAGTGGATGCGCAAGATTACGCCGGTACCATTGATCTGCATTTAACCGCAGATTCGGCGACGGTGAAGTTGCACAACGGAGCTGCCCAAGCTACGGTCACAGGCAATGTCCAAACGCTACTCGGGTATTCATCAGGGTTATCCAGTCTTGATGCTTCGGCATGCGCTTCAGGTCAAGCATTTATTCATCAATCGGGTGTGAGTGATCTGCGCTTCAAAGCATTGGAGTACGCTTATGTGAGAATAGATGCCCCAGGGGATGCGCTCGGTGGACCGCAACCTCCACTGAATTGGCAACTCAATCGAACAGGATCAGGGGAACTTCGTTGGGAACACTGACGCTGTTCAAGGCGCCAACAAGTTGGTGACCTCGTCTTGAAAGGATTCTACCCACATGGCGTATTGCATGCCTGAAGGATGCAGTCCATCTGCGGCGACCAAGCCTTCCAATTCTGGCCATTGTTGTGAGATTTCTGTGATGTTGAAATGCGATACGCCGTAAGACTCTGTGATTTCTTTGCAGGCCGCGTTGAAGGTTTCGAGTTCTGCACTGATTTGTGCTTGGTTGGATGCTCCAAAAGGGGTGTATCCATAATCCGGAATGGAGACAACAAAAACTCGGTCCGCGCGTCCATTGGCAGCGGCAATTGAGCGTTGCAATAAGTTTTCGTACTCCGATTCGTATTCTTCCAACGATGCCCCTTGGTATTGATTGTTTACGCCAATCAGCAAGCTCACCAAATCCCAGGCTTGTTCTTCCAGCCCTGAATTGTAAAAGGCCTGGCTTAAGTTGTTAGTGGTCCAGCCCGTGGTGGCGAGGATGGTGGCTTCATCGAAAGGACCGTTGTTCAATTTCGCTTCCAATTCCGATTGAAGTTGGTTTGGCCAACGTTCAGATGCGGATACCGATTCTCCGATGGTATAAGAATCTCCAAGTGCCAGATAGCGCCATGAAATGCCGTTTATTGGCGATGCCGTAACGGTTGTCACTGGCGCTTCTTGATCGGTAGAGTCAAAGTTTCGGCAACCACTCCAAGTGAGCGCAATCAT
>CAJQMI010000006.1 GCA_905479395.1 uncultured Flavobacteriales bacterium | reverse complement strand
GATGGTCCATCCCTCGGTGGAGAATTCCTCATCCAGGATTGTGCGGTACATTGCACCGCTCTGCCTTCTCTTCCGGAATTTGCTCAACAGCAGGACTCACGTCCAGCCTCATCCTGAAAAACCTCGAATTAAAATCGACGGTCAGTCAACCTACTCGGGCTTCGGCTCTTTGTAGAGCTCCACCTTCACAGCCGCTAAGCCACGTGGCCCTTGCTCAACTTCGAACGAAACCTTTGAATCCTCCTTGATTTCTCCTTCGACATTGTTGATGTGAACGAAAATGCTTTCACGAGATTCGAGGTCTCGAATGAAACCAAAACCCTTGGAATCGTTGAAAAACGAAACGATTCCGATTCGTGGCGCATCATCCGGAAGTTTCTCTTTCTTGGGAATCCCGAGCTCAATGTCTTCCGCATTGATTTCTTCACGCTCTTCCGGATCTGGGGGAGTGTCTGTGACGTTCCCGTAAGCATCAACGTAAGCAATCATGCTATCGTCATCTAAACTTGACTTGTTCTCTGAACGAACCAACTTCTTGGCTTCCTTTTCTTTGCGTTTCTTTTCCCGCTTCAATTCGCGTTCACGCTTTCCGAATGATTGTTGTGATCTTCCCAGGATTTCTAATTTTTTTGAAAGGTAAGAAGTAACGCGCAAATTTCAGCGTTTCGAGCAACTCTCAAAGTGCACGTGTTCATTTTAATAACTCAAGTACTTGTCGGACCACTATGGCATGAAATAAACCTCTCCTCCAGCATGAAGCAATTGCGCCATGGTTCGCAAGGCTTTGCCGGAAACGCTCATCGACCCCATGCTATTTGTCGAGACTTCTCCTTTCGAACCATCCGGAAAATGCAGCAAATAACGTGTGCCATATGGCATTGGGTTTCCGTTCACATCCACACCTGCATCCAATAGCAAGACTTGGGACTTCATCGGCAATTGTTGATACGCCTCCAATTCACCCATTGGCCCGGTTCCGGGCACCCAGCTTTCTACCAAGATGTGACGAATGCTTGCGTTGCGCTGATTGGGATCCGTCCCGTCATTGACCCCTGCTTTTAAAACCACCAAATCATGTGAAGCACGAAGGACCAACGCTTTATTTTCCTGCCCCGTCCAATCGAGGACACCAATATCCACAGCCTTTCGATCATCATGAGGAGCTGATTCTGTCGTCCATTCAGAACCAAAATTCCCTAAGAGTGGGAGAAGGTCTGGCATAGACAAAAGCCGGTCTTGGTTGAAGTCTGGTTGCCAAACTTCTGAATCCGTCACTTGGGCGCAAAGGGAGAAATTCAAAATCAATCCCCAGAAAGCAAACACAACTTTATTGCTCATCATATTCATTTGAGCTAAAATAAAACCATCTTGAACGGATTAGAATGGTTTTTAAAAGAGAAGTGCACAGCTTACGGTTCGCAATTCACGCTGCAACCGCAAGCCGTCAATCCACCTCCAGTATCCAGGATGCTCCTCCTGGCACCATCAGCGCTCCCTCCCCATCGAGCATAGGCTCTCCATTGAAAGCATTGCGCAATCGACGCCGTCCTTTGAGCACTTCATCAAAGCGTGCGAGATCAAGCGCCTCGGCTTCATTTGATTGATTCAAAATCACCATGATCGTTTGAGACGCATCAAAACGAAAATAAACATAGCTCCCTGCCTCAGGAACGAAGTGCACCAGTTGACCTCCGTGAATCGCACTTGCCGTTTTCCGCCACTGCAATAATTCCCGAACTTCTTTCTGAAATGCCTCGGATTCTTCAGATAGCCCATGACCTGTGAAGCCGCTTACCGAATCACCAGGCCACCCGCCTGGAAAGTCGCTTCGGATGTTTCCGTGGCTGTCATTTCCAGTGTTGGACATCAAGATTTCGGTGCCATAATAAAGTTGCGGGGTGCCACGCATCGTCGCAAAGAAGTAGAGTGCAATTCGCGTCTTATTGATGTCGTCACCTAACTGCGAATGAATGCGACTCATATCATGGTTGTCCGGGAATATCACATGATTGGAAGGATCGGGATAGAGGTAATCATTGCCCAGCATTTCGTACGCACGCACCCAATTGGAATGCCACAATTCCTCCTCGTTCATGCACTGAATAAAGGCATGATGCAGCGGAAAATCCAGAAGTCCGGGCAAACAAGAAACATAGCCATCTTTGTTCTGAGATCCCACCTGCCAATACGCCAAGACCGAGGGGCTCAGACTCCATTCCTCTCCACACATGTTAAAACCGGGATAAGCCGCCATTACCTCGCAACTCCAGCGAGCCATAAATGCAGCATCTGAATAAGGATAGGTATCCATTCGAATGCCACCGAGTCCGAGAAATTCAATCCACCAAATCGTATTTTGAATGAGGTAGTCGGCGAGCAAAGGCTGGCGTTGATTCAAATCGGGCATTTCCTTCACAAACCAACCATCAGAAAACGCGTTCAAATCAGTTTGGGCAACATAAGGGTCGCGCAAGGTGGTTCTTCGGTGAGTTGTAGGTGCAAATTCTCCCGCATTGTTGATCCAATCTGCCGTCGGTAAATCTTGCATCCACGGATGCTCGGAACCGCAATGATTCATGATCATATCCATGATCAACTTCATCCCATGAGCGCGGACAGATTCGGCCAAACCTTTGTATTCCGCATTGCTACCAAACCGAGGGTCAACTCGGTAGTAATTGGTTGTTGCATAGCCATGATAAGACCACTGCGGCTGATTATTCTCCAACACAGGATTGAGCCAAATGGCCGTAAAACCCATGCTGTCCAAATAATCCAAATTCATCGCAATCCCCGCGAGATCGCCCCCGTGTCGGCCATCTTCTTTTGAGCGGTCCACCCCTTCGGTCATGCCTTCCACTTCGTCATTGCTCGCATCACCATTTGCAAAACGATCCGGGGTAATCAAGCAGATGGCATCCGCCGGACTGTATCCTTCAATTCTGACATTTGAATCGAGATAAGCATCCCGATGCTTCAATTCAAACGGAGTTCGACCAACAGTCTTGCCTCGCCGATCCGACGGATCGCGCCATTCAATTGCCATGAGCCCCGCCGGCGCATCTGAGGCAATGTGCAGGTAGAGAAATTGGTAGTTTGGACTCACGCCTTCTCTTGCTGCGCGGCATAGCTTCACTCCAGGGTAATCAATGTGCGGCTCTAACGCCCCGATCCGTATCCCATGCACCATGATCTGGACGGTATCAACCGGCATTCCCACCCACCAATTTGGAGGGTCAACCCGATCAACAAATGACTGAGAAAAACCCACGGTGAGGGAACATCTCAAAAGCAAGGCTGCAATGCAAAATAACCGAAGGCTTTTATTTGAAGTCATGCGCGAAGTTTGAACAAAGGAGGAACTTGAGGTGAAGAGCAAAGGAAACAACAGACAAGGAAATTCACAGCCACCGGAGCAAACGATCAATCACCTTGGTTTTCCATGGCCTGTAGGGCGGCATCAACAATGCCACGGCACCACGAACACGCTGTTCGTAAACACCTCTCATATGCGTAAACTCATTGAAACCATGTTGACCATGACCAGAACCAATCCCGCTGTTTCCCAATCCTCCAAACGGAAGATGATTGCTTGAAACATGGATGACAGAATTGTTGATGCTCGCTCCGCCAGACTGGATGGCATCGAGCAGTTGATTCACCACTCTATTTCGCTTGCTGTAAATGTACAAGGCCAGTGGAACTGGGCGGCTATTGACCGAATGAATCACCTCCTGAATGTCGTCGTAAGCAATGACGGGCAATACGGGACCGAAGACTTCTTCTTGCATGATCTGCGCCTCAGGCGAGAGATCCGAAAGGATGGTGGGATGAACAAAACAATCCTCCGCATCGCTTGCTCCTCCGTATGAAACCTTGGCGCCCTTTGAGACCGCATCCTCAGTCAAATCCAGCAAGCGTTGAGCGTGTTCGCCTTTGATGATGCGCTGGTAATCAGGATTCTCTGCAAGAACTCCCGGGTACAGTTCCATCATGGCCGATTTCAATGCTTCCACAAAATCTGACTCCATACTTCGCGGCACGAAAATGTAATCGGGCGCGACACAGATTTGACCCGCATTGGCCAACTTCGCCCATGCGATCTTTTTTGCTGTGGCCTTCAATGGTGCAGAGTCGTCCAATATCACAGGAGACTTCCCTCCTAGCTCAAGCGTCACGCTACAAGGGTGTTGGGCAGCTGCGCGCATGACAATTTTACCAACCTCCGGTGATCCCGTGAAATACATGTGGTTGAACGGCAACGAAAGCAAGTGCGTTGCCGTCTCGACTCCGCCTTGAACCACGGAAACTTCATTCTCTGGAAAAACAGCAGCTACTATTTCTGCAATGACCCCAGCTGTTTTGCCTGTCAATTCGGAAGGCTTGAGCAACACCGTGCATCCAGCGGCTATTGCTGCAATCAACGGACGAAAAACCAACTGCATTGGATAATTCCAAGGAGCGATGATGAGCGCCACACCTTTGGCTTCTGAGCGAACCCATGAGGCCGAGCCCAAAAGTGCCAATCCTCCTGAAACACGCCGAGGCTTCATCCACTTCCGAAGCCGTTTCTTCACGAACTTTATTTCTGACTTAACAACAAAGATCTCTGTCAAATCAACCTCTTGCCCGGGTTTTCTGAAATCCTCCCACATGGCCGATTTGAGGTCATCGCGTCGACACCAAATTTCCTTGTAAAGCGCGTCAAGACGCCTGATGCGATCCCTTGCACTCGACATACGCTGTTTGGACGATTGCTGCTGCAATGCATCGAAAATTCCATTCATCAATTCTACAGACGGCGACACAGGTAGGATTGTTTGACTCATGGGGAGTAATTTCTAGTAAACTAACAGGTTAAAGCGTCAAGTTCCTCCGAATTTTTCAGAAATTCGAATGATGAAAGGTCATTGGGACATCCGATATTCAGAAACGGAAGGGGTTTACGGCAAGCTACCGAGTCCTTTCTGGGTTCAAGAATTAAGCAAGTGTTCCGGGCATTTGGCATTGCTTCCCTGCGAAGGAGAAGGCAGGAATGCGGTTTTGGCAGCACAAAAAGGATGGAACGTCGACGCCGTAGATTCAAGCGCTGTTGGCATGGCCACTTGCGCAAGATGGTCCAAAGAAGCTGGTGTCGGGAAACTCGTCAAAACCTACGTTGCAGATGCCTTGGATTTTGAAGGAGCGTCCGACGGATATGATGTTGTGGGCCTCTTTTACGCCCATATGCCCAATGACATTCGACAATTGTTTCACCGGAAAGCCATGTCATGGCTGAAGCCAGGAGGAAAGATCATTTTGGAGGGGTTCAATTCTCGTCAGTTAACACTTCATTCTGGAGGGCCCAAAGACGCGACCATGCTGTTCAACATCGCTCAGCTCGAAAGCGATTTTCAAGGCTTGGTGATGGAACAAATGGAGACCGTTCAGACCACCTTGGATGAAGGCCCGTTTCACCAGGGAAAAGCCGAAATCATTCGAATGGTTGGAACAGCTCCACAATTATAAATTCATTTTAACGCCCATGCGCTACCCCCTTGCCCTTTTGATTCCTATTGGCATCGTATCTGCATCGTTGGCTTTCTCCGAGCAGAAAAACGAACCGCTGCCAGAGGAGAAAACACCCCTTGGAATGCACTTAACGCACTTGGAGGGAGAAGCCAAAGGTGAAAAAATCTATGCGCAATGGTGCGCGGATTGCCATGGTGCCAATGGCCGTGATTTCATTCAACGTTCATGGAAACTCGGAAGCCAAGAAGCAGATATAAAACGCATCATTTCCAGCGGATATTCGCTGCTCGGAATGCCCGCCTATGGCGATGTACTCGACCCAAAAGACATTGAAAATGTCGCTCAGTTTTTGCTGAAGAAGGCCAGCGAATCTCCTGAATTTCGGACCGCACCTCCTCAGATGATTGACGCTTTTGACCTGCAAATTCGAGCCAATGTCATCGCAGAAGATTTAGCCACTCCATGGGGAATGGATTTCCTCAATGATTCAACCTTGCTTTTCACGGAGCGAGAAGGAAATCTTTGGGTCTTACAATCTGGAACGAAACAAGCAATTCTTGGACTGCCCGAGGACTTTCACGTCAAAGGTCAAGGTGGATTGCTTGACGTGATGGTTTGGAACGAACCGGACATTGAAACGCCATGGGTTTATCTCTCTTACAGCAAAAACCACCCCACTGACAACAAGCGCTCTGCGACCGCAGTGGTTCGAGGTGCATTGACAAACA
>CAJQMI010000005.1 GCA_905479395.1 uncultured Flavobacteriales bacterium | reverse complement strand
ACTATTGGCACGAACTTTGAAACTGATTAAGAAAATAATGCCATGAAATTGCTCAACTCCCACATCCTGCTTTGTTTTTTGACATTTTCAACTGCGGCGTTTGCTGAAGGGGGATTCTCATCGAAATCAGATTCGACAAAAACCAAAGGAGAAAGTGAGGGGTATTGGGGTGGGATTTCGCTGAGCACTGCTTCAATGGGTCAGTTCCAAGGAGATCTCGACGATTACTCGGCCACCCTGGGAGCTCGCCCAGACTTGGGCATCATCACAAACGACGCTCTCACTAGCTGGAGGCTTGAACTCAATCCATTTGAGTACCGGCAACGCATCCTTGGAGAGTTTGTTGGTTTCACGACGGGGCTTGGCTTTGAGTGGTGGCACTACGGAATCGACAATTCACACATCCTAAAGCATGATGAGGCCAGTGAATTGATAACTGCCGAGGTTTTCAGCGCAGACAGCCTCAATATTCAAAAAAATCAGCTGAACGCCGTCTTTTTGCGTTTACCGTTGCTGGTCAGCGTTCGAACTGCCCGATCCGGCAGCAAAGGACTTCATATAGAAGCTGGACTGGTAGGAGCCTATTTGCTTGGCAACTCTTACCGTTACGAGTACAGCTTAGGAGGCTCAACTACCACCGTCAAAGAAGATGACTTTCCAGTAAACCCCTTGCAAATAAATGCAAGGATTGGCATTGGCTTTAAGAATGTAAGTCTTTTGGGAGAAGCCTCTCTCTTACCTTTCTTTGATGAAGTGCAAACAGATCAACCCACGATGCACTCTTTTTCGCTTGGCATGCATTTTGCCTTCAACGATTGAGTTTTTTGTAGGATGCATGGCAAGCCATCCGGCCGTGCCTTGATCAACGCAACAGCATAAAAGAGCCACGCATGGTCTCTTTTTGTGGAATCGTTAGAATGTAATAGTATGTCCCTTCGGCTACACCCTCTGCCCTCCAGTTGTTGCCGTAGTTAAACTTTTCATAAACCAACCCGCCCCATCTATCGAAGATGGTCAGGCGATTTCCGGGAAACGACTGCAAGTACTTGAATTCCAATTGATCGTTGCTCTCATCTCCGTTTGGAGAGAAGACATTGACGGCTTCAATGTCGCATCCCACCACATCGAGCAGAACCTCATCAGAATCACCGCAAAGCCCTTCTAAGACATGGGTGATTTCCAGAACTCCCACACCAGCTGACATCAAGTTGATGGTGCCCGCCTCGGAAATGCAGTCATCGCAATTGGCGCTCCAAACCCCGCCCTGCCATTCCACTCCAGGCTGAAGATCTTCCAAAGCCAAGCAAACCCAATCTGGCAAATTGACCGTGGCATCTCTTTGTGGCACGACAATCACTTCCATCGCATCTTGATCACTGCACACATCATCGATTGTGTATGTCAATTCGTAGGTGCCTGCTCCAACCGTTGGGTCGAATGCACTTCCAATCAGACAACCTTCACAATCCGAAGACCACGCTCCGCCATTTTCTGCTGACACGAGCGCTTCCAAATCACCCGACTCACACAGCTCTGGCAACGGCACAACCGTTGCATCAACTGCTGGGGCAACCTCCACGATTCCCTCGATGGACTGACTGCAAGGATGATCAAACGTGTACGTTACGTTGATTGCACCCAAGACGTCCGCCAAGAATAAGCCTGAATTTTCATTCAAGATGCAATTCGAGCAATCAACAGACCCCCATTCGCCGTCTGCCCCACTTGCATATGCATCCGGGATGTCATCGTCAAAAACAAATTCCAAATTCACCTCGCTGCCTTCGCAAATTGGATCAATTGCCTCAAATGTACCTTCCAGTATTGGACGAACATCTACAGTCCAGTATGCTGTATCCACACAGGCCCCATTTGCTATTGTGTATTGGATAGGAAGGATTCCGATGGGTGCCGACCCTACGTCAAAGAAGCCTGCCGAGTCCAAGCATGATTCGCATTCGGCTGACCAAGTTCCTCCTTGAACATTCACATTGAACACGAATTCTTCATCCGATTCACAGAAACTACCCGGCACATTGGAAGCGCCAATTGCAACGCTCTGATTCACTGACACCTGAATCTCATCTCCAACGGGGCAATAAGAATCCGGTGTAAAAGTCACCGTGTAAGTATCCGGGTTCATCCCTTGCGCATCAAAAATCCCAGACAAGGAATCAATGCATCCGTCGCAATTTGATGACCAATAACCCGGCACATCAGCCACATACAAAGCGGAGTCATCTTCACATAAAATAGAAGGTCCATTGATGCTGCCTTCTAAAAGTTCTGAAACTCCTACCTCGAGCGTTGACACTCCGGGGCATACACCAAGGGTGGTGAAGGTCACCGTGTTTAGCCCTTCATCAGCAGTCTCTGCAAAAAACATTCCTGTATTGCCAATGATGCAATCTCCGCAAGTCGCAGACCATGTGCCGAAAGGTGGTGTCGCATTGAAATCGAAGACTTCATCATTGCACAATGCACCCGTCGAAGCCGTGAATTGCGGTTCAGGAGTCGCGCTTATAAAAAGCTCTGAAGTCTCAACATCAGCGAAGCACGAACCGTCTAAAACGTGTGTGATTTGCAACCAGCCACTGCCTGCAATGCCAGGATCAATGGTCAACGTCTCTTCGTCAAAACACCCATCGCACTCCACTTCCCATTGACCCGAACCCTCCAAAGGAGTTAAAACAAAAGGATCGCCCCCACTGCAGATGGGCGTTTCCCAATCAAAGTCAGCATTCACATCACTAACAGCGATGACTTCCAAATCATCAGAAACAACTTGAATGTAGTCATCAACGGTTGGCTCAGGACCGTCGTATTGATCGATGCAAAATGTGGCAGTTCCCGATTCTCCATCCTCCAACGTGTATGACCCAATCTCATTGCCATCTGGATCTACAATCGTTAAACTTGCCGCCCCCCATCCATTTCCTCCTGAATCGAACATTTGAAGTGCATAGCAACCGTTTTGAAGGCACACTGAGCCTGTGAATGGGGCATCATCAGCCAATACTGTTGCACCAGCTTCTGACACAATTGCCCAATCTATCTGATTGTTATTTGAGGAACCACCCGCAGAGGAGACCACCACATCAAATTCGGTGCAAAATTCACCAACAGGCAATTGAGAAAACCACCCTGTAACCGTCGTCGATTGACCGCTGCAAAAATCCAGGTTATCCCCGATGCCAAGAAAATCATCGCCTTCGTACCAAAGCGTTGTTCCCTCCACCACTTCACTCGAAGCAAACCGCCACGCTTCATTTGAAGCATTCCAATTGCCGGTATTGAACCCTTCAGGCGACAACCCTTGAGATCCAGTTGCATTTTGAATGCCAACTGCAGCATTTCCCCAGCTGCAGCTTGGGCGATTGCCGAGGTATATTTCAATTGCGTCAGTTCCTTCATAAAGCACAATCTCTGCGCTTACCTGGTTGCTTGTGCATGAAAATTGGCACACCGCATTGAATGAAACCACAAACTCACGACAGGGCGCTACGCCGTAGGTATCATATTTCACATTTCCACAGGTCGAAGGGTTCAGATCACTGTAAACTGGCATGATGCTGTTCAACGGCATGTTTCCCCCAGGAATCATTCCCGGAGGGTTGTAAGGCGCGTTTTCACCCAAATCAAATGAAATCCAACCGTTGGGCGATATGCGGCATTGTGTGTAATTATTTCCGTAAAAGTTGAACGTAAATCCAATGGGGACATTGGTAGCTGCTGCGAAATCATCATCACCATTATTGATGGCAACTTGTCCTTGATTAAACGGGTATGGCAGGACATAATCGATGTCTTGGATCTCATAATCGGATCCACTTGCCGCAACGCTGGCTATGTTGGGAGAAAACAACGTAGTGCAAGAGTCTGTGCACGAAATTTCTACGTCATCTCCAATGTTGAAGGCGCCAAAATTCGCACATTGGCTGTGTCCTTGAGGCATAGAAAAAAACAACAGAATCGGAAAAAACAAATAGTTCTTCCAGCCCATGCGCGTCAAATGGATTGAATCTTTGAAAAACGATTCAAATGCCACAGAAAAAGTATTGCTGGTCATGAACATCTTCGTGGGTGATTATGTTTACTCTATAAAGCTAACAATATGAGATATTTCGCCGAAATTACCATCATCACATCTTGCGTAATCGCTCTTGTGATTGCACTAAGTGCTTGGAACATGACCGAATCAGTCGAAACTTTTACCCCGCAACAGCCGATGGAATCCTTTTATGACCTCGAAGCACTAACCATTGATGGTGATACTTTCTCTTTCAATAGCCTTGAAGGAAAGCGAGTACTCATCGTGAACACAGCTTCAAAATGCGGATTCACAGGTCAATACGAAGGCCTCGAAAAGTTAAATCAAAACACCAATTCTGATGACTTCGTGATTTTGGGCTTTCCGTGCAACAATTTTGGCAACCAAGAGCCTGGAAGTGCAGATGACATTGCAAGTTTTTGCACGAAGAATTTTGGAGTGACATTCCAAATGATGGATAAGGTCGATGTCAAGGGGTCGAAACAGCATGGTGTATACCAATGGCTTTGTGATGCCGAGAAGAATGGAGTCAGCGACAATAAAGTGATGTGGAATTTCCATAAGTTTCTGATCAATGAAAATGGAGGATTGATCAGCTCACTGCGCAGTGGTGTGGACCCGATGGACGCTACGATACTATCCTTCGCGAATAGAAAGTAAACCAGCTCTCAGGAAAAATCTTGTAGACTAATATTTACCCTGCATGGTTTAACTTGCTCACATGCAAGAAAAAACCAATGCTATCTTGGCCAATTGTGTGTTGATTGTATCACTCGCACTGGCCTCATCAGGCCTGAATGCACAGGAAGCAATCCCGTCTCCTTCCGAGTTTCTCGGATATGACTTGGGTCATAAATTCACTTCGCATCATCGTGTTGTTGACTACACTGTGTTCCTACAAAAAGCAGTGCCCACTTCGGAACTGATTTCGTACGGGGAAACTGCTGAAGGAAGGCCATTGCAATTATTGGCCATGTCCCATCCGGAGAACATGGAACGTTTGCCGTCTTTTCTTGAGCAACACCACAACAGGATAGAAGGCGGGCCAGGGATCGAGCGTTGGGACGATGTCGCCATTGTTTGGTTGAGCTACAACGTGCATGGAAACGAAGCAGTTTGCACAGAAGCTGCATTGGAAGTAATGCACCAAGTGGCAGAGGCTGCTCAACGCGGAGAAGATTGGATGCGAAAAGTAATTGTGCTGATCGATCCTTGTTTGAATCCAGACGGACATGATCGCTACACCAACTGGTTCAACCAATACGCCTCATCCACTCCGAATGCCGACCCCATTGCATTCGAGCATGACGAACCTTGGCCTGGTGGGCGTCCCAATCATTACCTGTTTGATTTGAACCGCGATTGGGCTTGGCAAACACAATCCGAAAGTCAAATGCGCTCCCTAGTCTACCACAAATGGATGCCGCACGTGCATTGTGACTACCATGAAATGGGCTACAACTCTCCTTATTATTTTGCCCCAGCCGCAGAGCCCTATCATGAATCAATCACCGATTGGCAGCGAACGTTTCAGGAAGAGATTGGAAATGCAACTGCTATGAATTTTGATGCTCGCGGTGAATTGTATTACACCCGTGAATCGTTCGACCTGCTCTATCCGAGCTATGGCGACACTTACCCCATTTACAATGGCTCAATTGGCATGACCTATGAGCAAGGTGGAAGTGGTGGTGCAGGTGTGTTGGTTCTGCAAAACTCCGGTGACCTCTTGAGTCTAGAACAACGCATTGAAAACCATGTTTCAAGCAGTTTTGAAGCTCTTTTCACAAGTGCGCGGCTCAGTTCTGACCTGGTAAACCAGATGTCCGAGTTCTTTGAGTTGAACCGAACAAAACCCTCCGGACGTTTCCATGCCTATCACATCCCCGTAAGTGAAGACAATGTCTCGCGTACTCAATCTCTCGTTTCCTTTTTGGCAAAGCACAACATTCGCTGTGAAGCAGTTTTGGAAAACACGCGCATCTCTCAAGCTTGGGAATACGGCATTGGCGACACTCGATCGATTGTAGCGAAAAAAGGAGACTTGCTCATCAATGCGCACCAAACCCATTCAGGGATTCTCAATGTATTGTTTGATCCCGATCCATTTTTGTCTGATTCATTGACGTACGACATTACCACATGGAGCGTTCCATACGCGTATGGCCTTCGCACGTTCGGCATCCAGAGTTTGCCCCTGTCAGAATCGTGGGATGCTGAAGCGGTAATCAGTGACATCGGACCCGCCTATGGCTGGGCAATCCCAAGGAATGGTCTGCTGGATACTCGTTTTATTGCACAAGCAATGAACGAAGGCCTTCGAATAAGAACGAATGCAGAACCGATTGTTTTTGAGAACGTCTCATTGCCACGAGGGAGCGCAATTATTCTCAAAGGAGATCAGAAATCATACGACCAAAAGAACTTGCTTGATAAGCTTCAGGAACTTTCTCAAAGCTGCCAAGTCGAGCTCACTCCTCTGCCCACAGGCCACTCGATGAGCGGTCCAGACATGGGGTCAGATGACGTTTGGCTATTGACAGCACCTCGTGTCGCTTGCCTTTCAGGCGAAAGTGTTTCAAGCCTTGGTGCCGGAGAATCATGGTGGCATTTTGAACAAGAACTGGGTTATCCCATTGCAATGCTCAACAATCGCAATTCAACGCCAGAACAATGGTCTGATTATGATGTCTTAATCATTCCCTCCGGATGGCATCAATCGGTCGATGATGAATGGCTTGACGAATTGAGGATTTGGATTCAAAACGGCGGTCGTGCGATTGCAATTTCCAATGCACTCAATCTTTTTACTGATCGCTCCGGTTGGGGACTTCAACGCTTTGATGATGACTTCGAAGCCGCTCAAGCCAAAAGTCGCAAAACAGAAGAACGGAATTCAGATCGCTATGAGCCTTTCGGCAATCGGAGCCGCAACCGTGCCATGCGCACAGGTGACGGATCCATCTACGCCATTTCACTCGATCGCACCCATCCACTGGGATGGGGATACCCGGACGCACCTTACCACACCTTGCGGTCATCTAGCCGAAGGTTTGCTGCACTGGAAAGCGGATGGAACATCGGAACATATGGCTCGAATCCAAAAGCCGTCAGTGGTTTTGTCGGAAGTCGAGCCAATCAAGATTTAGAAGGAAGCCTTGTATTTGGTGTCTTACCGATGGGCCAAGGGTCCATTACCTATCTGGCTGACAATCCCTTGTTTCGCGGATTTTGGGAAAATGGAAAACTCTTGTTTGATAACGCCGTATTTCTTAATCAGTACTAACATCAAGGACCAAACATCGGTTCGTACAATGAAGCCACTTCTCGCGCTTTGAGACGCAGCGTATGTCGCGCCTCGGCAGGTTCTAAAAGTTGGGCTTGGTTTCCCCATTGCATCACCCAACGAAAAAGGGCGGCATCTACTACCACGTTAATTGTAAAAATCACACCACCCCCAGCTCGCTGTAATCGAAGGTCTTGTGAGGGATGGATTGGATCGACCATGAACCGATTTGCAATAGGTTCCTCCAACCATATCTGCACCGGTTCTGACACTTCAAGTTTTGAATCGATGATTCCATCGTTCAAGCCCATGCGTTGTGCAGCGTAGCTCGGCCAGCTCCAACCGTCCAAATCATGAGATTCTACAGGGAAATGAGCGGTGACATCATCTACGGAATCAACCGCCTTGAGCGGAACCAGCATCCGGAACATTTCTTCTGCTTCTTCGTCCCATGATAACATGCCGATCAACCACTCTTCGTGGTCCACAGTAAGCCACTCGATCCGGCATGTGGTGTGACTCAGCGGAACGTCGTGTTTGAGTCGGTACGCCAAACGCACTGGAATCAACTTCGCTGCAGCTTTTGAAAGGACCGGTAACCACTTTCGACTTGCGTCGGACCAATGGTGGCTTTCAAAAACGGCAGCAGCATTTACAGACTTGATCTTGCGCTCTGCCAACCGGACCTGTGAATCTTCCGGAAACAAATCAAAATGGACCCTTAAGCGCGATTCCGCTTCCCACCACCATTCTTGTCCTTCCATGAAATGAAAGGACTCCAGGTGCACAAAAAGTTGTTCGAGGGCAAGTGCCTGCTCTGCCGAAAGCGAGGAATTTCGGATGCTCATTCCAGAATGGGCATAGCGATAATGTGCTCTTCGATTGTGCGAAAGCTTTAAAACCTTCACGTCGAAAAGAGCTTGCAAATCGACAATATCCTTTTCCAAGGTGCGCATGGCTATGGGCTTGGAATGCACAGAAAACTTCGCTATCCTCTCATTGATGGCATCCAACAAATCATCCTTAAACCAAATCTTTGCCTCTTTTGCCGCCTCGGATTCTGAAGCATTGTTTGTAGCCTCAAAAAGGCATTCATCAATGACGATGTAACGCAAAAATGCAAGGCGGTGGATTGGATTCATGGCTGAACGGACAAGTGTCGCAAAGTTCATACGAACTTAAGAACTATTTGCACGCTTTCAGAACTGAGGGCTGCTCGTGCTGCTTGGCAATGCAAAAGGTTCGCATTCTGGTTTAGGCGGAGGCGATGCACTCTTTGACATCCATCCCATGCGCCAAACAACACCAAGTTGGACTTGAATTGACGGAGCATTTGTCGGCAAATAAACAGGCATTCGCTCTGCAGTTGCACCGTCTTGCCATGAAAACGCTGTCCAATTCAGCATCCGATGTGAATCTGCTGCCACAGTGATCAACAGTGGACCAGCATTGAGCGCTACGCTCATACCTGCTGAAGAACCAAGGCCATCGCGAACACCGAAGGTGAGCGAAGTTTTCATCCACTTCCCCCATTGCTGATTCCAACTGGTTCTCCAGCTCAATGGCAGGCCTTGACGCTTCCGGAGCATCATGCCCAAAGATGGTTTCCAACGAACATCTGGCCAGGGGATAAATTCAGTCCCAACGCTCCAAGAGGCGCCAGTTCCCGTTCGGTAGGAAATAGAATTTTCACTCAATGCCAAATCCTCCTCCAAATCTTCTGCAATTGCTGAACCCCATGTTGCAAGTGAATCTTCTGCCTCCCCCATTGCCCAATCCTCCGCTACGCTCAATTCCAAACCGGCAAACGCAACAGACGTTGGTTGAGTGGTATAATTCTTCACATCCTCTTTCCATTGAATGCCTCCAACATCATTGATTTGTGCAAATGCCATCCAACTGGGATGAATGCGGTATTCGACTCCTAAATCAATTGCAAAACCGTTTCCAACACCTGTAAGCAATTCATCCTTGATTTGCTGCACTTGTGCGTCAGTGACATTTCCCGAATCAATCAATTGCACCAATGGCCACATTCCACTTGATTGGATCATGCCCTCGCCTGAAAATGACCAATCCCAATTAGAAGCATCGGTTTGCCAACCAACATTCTGCACCGAAAATTGCGCATGACGGATTCCACGCAGGTAATTCAAGCGGATACCAGTCGACCATTTCTCACTCCAATTTCGCTGCCAGCCGAGGTAAAATGATCGACGTTGTTCTGTTTTAAAGCCCAAATCTGAAAAGTCCAATGATCCGCCTTCAAGCAATTCAGAATTGGCATTGCCAGTGAACGGAAGCCTCAGCAAGTCTGACGGCAATGCAATCGAAATGTGGGCAAACTCTCGAATACCTCCGTGCACAAACGATCGCTTCCCTTTGAAGAATTTTCCAAATTGGAACCAATCAACTTGCACATCGGCTGCCAACCGATTCGAGCCATCCCACGCTGAGTAAACCTCATCCAAATTCAAAGTCGCCAAATCCTCATTGGAGGATTGCGTCAACCACGTCGCAGGATGGAGCATGGAGTTCGAAAACGCGACCGATGCATTTCCAATCCCGGGAAAAGCGAAAAAACCAGATTGAGGTTGACTTGCGAGTTGCAAATCCAAATGCTGAGGTGCATAATCATTGAACGTCAAACTGTGAGCTTGTTGCGCTTGGGCCTGCAGCCCATGCCAAATGGCACATAACATCAGCGCAATTGAATGGAGTTGTCGACGCTTCATGGCTCCAAGGTTATTGCACATTCCACACGCGCAGATAATTTCAAATCGAATTCATCTTCAAAGAAAAACCGAACCTGCGCATCGTCTTGCGCAGCCTGCGTGGCCAAAGTGAGTGCGATTTCAACACCCTGGCAATCCATCGACAATAGTTCGAGAGCCTGCTCGCGGGTTAAAATCAAATCCATGATGGTCTGCGTTGACTGAACCACCCGACCGTAGGACGAATCATTGCTTGGAGTCGACTCATCAATTTGACCCGCTGCAATGTGAAATGCGCCAGGGTCACTAACGCTGTACAAACTATCAACGACTGCGTCGTTTGAATCGAGGAATCTAGCCTGCATATCGAGACCGATCGGCCAACCATTGTTTGCGATAAATCGCAGCGTTACAGACGCCACGTCCTGCCAATCCAAAGGTGGATTGATACCGGCATTGAGATCTTGTGAAATTGCTCCTGCAATTGTGTCCTTCCAAGTCAAACCTCTGCCCCATCCAACAAGCGGAACCTCCAGAGCAGCTTGAATCTGCAGGGTGCTTTCATTGGTCAGGAAATTTGAATTTTCATTGGCTGGATTGAGCACCAATTGACCGCTTATGATGGCACTATCTGGCTGTAATTCCATAGCTTCCGTCAAGGTCGGTGTCGTTCCTGAGTTATCAATCACATGCACTGTCTCCTCCCAAGCACCAACCGAAGTCGCAGCGGATATTGTCGGAAAACTTTCAATGTCTGGGCCACCTATGTCCCAGGTTTCTTCATCTGAAATGAAGGCAAATTGCTCCCACTGGATGCCAATTGGTATGCCGCTAGAATTAAGCGCACTCAGGCGAATGCGTGGATCGGCAAAGTGCAGTTGGTCAGGATTCCATTCTGCAAGCAGAGGAAGCGGTTGAGCGACGTCGAAATCTACGGTAGTCTGTGAACCAAATTTCCCGAAGGCCCCCGAAACCATGACTTCTTCCCAATTGACTTCAATGGAGATGTTTGCGTCCTTCTCTACAAAAGCTCCTGACGATTCGAAAACAATATCCCAATCAAACAGGACCTCAACTCCTGCGGAATTTCCAAATAAACCGCGTGCATCAGTTGTGCTAACAATCGCTGTTTGCTGCAAAGGCAATTGCCCGGTGTAATCCAAGTCCAACTCCAAAACAATGGGGCTCCCCTCTGCATATAGGTTTGTGCACATCACCTGAATGGTTTGATCCATTGGGATATCCGAGGAAACAAATACTGAAAGCATTCCTTGCTCAACCCAAAGTGAATCCACACTGTCCATTGATGGCAATTCCCACTCCCAAGTCGTCTCAAATCCTATATCAAACTGCTCCCCCTCAGGCAGATTGCTCAATGCTTGCGCCATTGTGGCGTCCAATTGAAACACCTCTGACAATGATTCATTGATCAATGGGAGCTCAAAGGGAGCGGCAGCCAATAATTCAAAGGGCTGCACAAACATTGCAGATCCTGAAACAGGGTCACTTTCCCAATCGAGGCTTTCCAGTTGATCGAGTGCATCTTGGACTGTCCAAGAACCAGATGCCAGCGCGAGCGCAAACGCCGGATTAGCTTCTCCTGACACGGGCATTTCTTCAGCAAGTTCGAAACGTTGTTCCAAGCATCCACTGAGGATAACCGTCATGAGGATAACCATAAAGGTCCAATACGGAAATTGAACGCTTGAATGGATGTTGCTTTGTCGCATAAGAATTGCCTTGTATCAAGGCTTACGGAAAACTAGGGCTTAAGGTTTTCTCACGGCATGAAATTCGATCATTCACGGTCATTTTGGCCAGCAACACACACACCAATTCGAATGGAATTCTTTTGCATGGAAAATCCTTTGTTGCGTGCAATTCGTTTCACGAAATTTAGCCCATGAAGAACTTTCAATGGCTGTTCACCCTCCTGCTCTTCCACATCGCTTTGGTGAACTGCAAATATGAATCACATGCCAATCCACCGCAGAACGACATGATGCTTCCTGTTACCGAAAAAATGCCTGTTGATCGTGCTTGTTCTGAGATCAATCCGGTGCACTTGGCCGGAAAATTCAACCCTGCTGAAGATTCCTCGTTTGCTGTTATTCCGGCTCGATTTACACCCAAGAAAAGAATCTTTCTGCGTGACGAAGCATTGGAGTCCTTTGAATTCATGTGGAGAGCTGCCCAAGCAGAGGGCGTAAAACTGACCATTTTGAGTGCTGCTCGCAATTGGACCTATCAAAGAGGGATTTGGAATCGAAAATGGAACGGAAGCCGATACGCGGAATTTGATGGTCAAGAACGTGCAGTCGAAATTCTAAAATACAGCTCTATGCCCGGATCTTCGCGTCACCATTGGGGCACGGACATCGATCTAAATAATTTTGAGAACGAATGGTTTGAATCTGACCCCATCGGAATCGCCACATACCTCTGGCTCACTCAACATGCTGCGGAGTTTGGTTTTTATCAGGTGTATGGGGATCAAACCAACGGCCGAACCGGTTACCGTGAAGAAAAATGGCACTGGTCCTACCTTCCCTTGGCTGAACCACTGCTTGCCTGCTATTTATCCAATCCGCCTGTTGATGCATTTGAAAATTTTGATGGGTCAAATTGGGCTGATTCCATTGGAATTGTAGACGCCTACGTAGGCGGTGTGGACAGCCCGTTGCCCTGATTTGTCTCATGATGGCCCTCATGGCTTTTTTCAGAGCCCGAGGAACCCCCTGGAGCAACATGAGTCGCTAAGATGCGATGTGCCTCCTGACGGACTTTGAGTGACTTCTTTAACGCCCACAGTCGCTCTCGAGCAGCTCGACCAGCTGCCTCCAAATTCACCACGGGATCAACATAAGCTGAATCCCACTCTTGCCACTGCCTTTCCAACGGGGGGATTGTCCAAGGCGCATGACGGGAATGTGGCGGAACACCCTTCAATTCAGGAACCCACTTCGCTATAAATTCACCGTCTGGATCGCGTTCAATGCCTTGTTTCACAGGATTGTAAATGCGAATGGTATTGATCCCTGTCACCCCAGCTTGCATCTGAAATTGACTGTAGTGAATGCCCGGTTCAAAATCTAAGAAACACCTCGCCAAATGCTCCACTCCAGCTTGCCAAGGATGGTCCAAATGATGGGTTAAAAAACTGACCAACATCGCGCGCATTCGAAAATTCAAGTATCCCGTAGCGATTACGCAACGCATGCAAGCGTCCACAAGTGGCACGCCTGTTTCTCCTGCCTTCCATGCCTGCAATGTATCTGGATCCCCATGGTGGACCACATTGAGGTAACCTCGATTCACGGATTCAAACTCCATGCGATCTTCTGACTCGAATTTCTGGATGAAATGTCCCTGCCAGCGAAGTCGACTGCCAAATGCTTTCAAATCTGTTTTTGCCCTTGGAACCTCGGCTTGCCTATATGCTTGATATACCTGCCGCATGCTCAAACATCCCCAGGCCAAGTATGGCGACAACCGACTGCACGAATGACGGCTGGCCAATGGCTGGCCAATTTGTCGGCGATACCCTTTGACTCGACCTTCAAAAAACGAACGCATGTAACGATGACCGTCACGTTCTCCTCCCATCTGAAACGGTCCAGATCCTCCGGGATCAGAATCATGGGTGACATGCGGGCATTCATTCAAAACGAAACCTTCTGGCCACTGAAATTCAATGGGGCTGATGGGATCCATGGCAGACAAGGGGATGGAATGTGCGAATTGCGAATGCATCGTTCCATGCCAATCTGTTGCCCAACCATCGCGAGATCGCCGACCACGCTTCACTGCCTGCTGTGGCGTTTCAATCCAATCCACATGATGCGCGACGCACCAGGCGTTCAGCGACTTGTCTTGGTTATAAGTATGACGGAGACCCGTTTCCTCATGGCTGTAGATGCCCTTGATATTGAAGTTTTTGGAAAGCCAATTGCAGCACTCCAAGATATCTTTTTGAATGGCAGACACTTTTACCGGCCAAGCCAACTCCTCCACCTCTTGTTCAATCGAGCACCATGATTGCCATCGAAATTGGAGATGCCGATTGGAGGTCGAAGGGTGATCAAGATCAAGTGGGTCAAAAGCATGCAAGAGAAGCACCGAATCACCGGCAAGGGCCGCAGCCTTTAAGGCGCTCGAAAGCGGTTCATGATCCCGTATTCGGAGGTCACGCTTAAACCAAACAACATGAAGATTGGTTGTCGAACGAGGAACCTGAGGCATGTTTATGCAACAATTCAAATCCGCATAAGGTTCGATGCAAGCTGCATCGGTTCAATGCGCGAAACAAAAACCGCCCCTTTCAGTATCAACAGAAAGAGGCGGTTCAATGTTGGGAACGTGACGTTCAAGAAACATTCCAACTCATGGGCAGTCACAAGAATCAAAGCATACGACATCAGCATTCAAATCTCCTTGAACTTGAAGCACACGATTGATGTACTGACCCGTTGTTTTCGTGCATGGCATGCCATCGGTCAAGGTTTCTTGGCGTTCGACATCGTTGTCCAATGCAAACTTGTATTCAAGTTCTCCCTTTCCCACCTTCACACTGCCCGTGTATATTCCATCTCCGTCCTCATCCGTCATTGGGTCGCATTCCGCGCACCAGTTGTTGAATGACCCGTACACGCTGACCGATTGGAAAGGTTCACCTTCGTAATTGTTCATGTTCACAGCAAGCTCCAACTGTGCCACAACATCCACGGTCTTGCTGTGCGTGTAGATGCGGTTGAACATGACCTTGCCATCTTTTACCAAGACATTTGAATGACGGACAAAAGATGTCAAAGTGTCGCCACTCAATGATTCCAAACGGTAGCCATTGACGACCCAAGTGCCATCGCCTGGAGTCTCGGATGATTCGTGGTAAACAATCGGAACACCCCATTCTGGAATGAAATTGACATCTGCTGTTTCGAACCAAGCACCCACACGTTGAGCCAACTCAGCCTTGCCATTGATTTCATTGTTTTCTCCAACTTCAATCTTGATGGAGTCGCCAGCTAAGGATAAAATACCTTCCAAATTTTCATCTGTGAGGTACTGCCCCCATTGAAGCCAGACGTCGGCCGCGGACTGCTGACCAAAATCCCATTTCTCCATTTGATTTCCTGCATATCCATGCAAGGCCAATGAATCGTTGTTAGGTGTGTTCTCAGGGGTTTGATTGCAACTGACGAAAAATAGCAAAGACGCCAAAAAGGCGAGCGAAAGAATATTTACACGCATCGGAAAAAAAAATTATAGCTTTTAAAAAGCGTTGACAGGTTAGTTTGTTGTGATTCAAAATCACTGCAAATCTAATTCATCCTATGATTTTTAAACGCCGCTATTTTTCGTTGCTTCAAATCAAAATGATGCAGCTGAGAAGCGATTGAGGTTGAAGCACAACCGTCTTCTTGAAACTTGCTAAAACAACAAATGAAGGCACTGATATATCCACATTCGATGCGCTTTTATCCTGATTGTAACAAAAGGTGCATATTAATGGCTCCCTGATTTATAGATTTCAGAATCACTAAATCTTGTTATATGAGAACCCCCAACTTGCTTCTGCTCATTGCCCTCTTCCTAGGAAGTTGTGCTGAAAACAGCAAAAATGCTGAGTACCAATCAAACCTGAAAATTGCCCAAGCAACGTTGCAGGCGCACATCGATGGAGATTATGATACATGGCTGACTTTTCACCACCCTGATGCTGCTGTTTGGGGAGCTGAATATGGAAGTCAGAAGATGCTTCCCGCTGAGGCTGCAGAGCAGTTCGCAACGCATCACATTGCGTTCGCTGACATTCATACAAACAATGAAGTATGGCTTCCGGGCGTCGACACCCTATCACTTTTGGCAGACGGCAGCGTACGAGCTTACATCAACTGGGGAAGCACATCCAACACGACAGGAGAAGAAATCAACCTTCGTGCTTACCACTACTTCAACTTCATCGACGGCAAAATTTCGCAATCTGGAAACTTCTATGATGCCGGAGGGCTCTCTGCAACTGTTCAGCCAACTTCAACAACGTTGTCGATTACGCACGAAGTGGAGGACTTTGATCGTTGGGCAGCTTCCTGGAAAGACGGCAGCGATAATGTCAAGGACTTTCAAGAAATGGGTGTGACGGCTCGCATTTTTCAGTCCACCGATGAGAAACAGCCAGAACAGGTCAACATTCTCTTCGACATCGCGGACATGGAAGCTTGGTCTGCTTACCAGGGGACTGACGAAATGAGAGCAAACGCCAAAATGCACGGAGTCATATTTGATAACATACAAGTGTATCAAGAAAAGTAAAAAAACACGACGTGAAGGGCACTGACTGCAATGCTCTTTGACACGAGACTCATATTCACAAAGCAAACCCCTTACTTCATGAAATACTCCATCACTTTGTTAGCCGTCTTTTGGGCAGCGCTCTCCATTGGACAATCGACCATTGGCGAATTCATAACCTCAGCTGCGACAACGACTCACCTCGAGACAATTGCAGCGAACTTCGACCTTATTGAAACACTTCAAAACGAACAAAACCTAACCGTTTTCGCTCCGAATGATAATGCTGTAGAGGCGTATGCGAACTCGCTGAGCATGGATATCTCTGCTTTCCTAAGTTCGGACGAGGCTCTTCAAATGATTCAATACCACGTTGTTTTGGATCAACAAATAATCTTCAGCGAAATCGCCGATGAATTGGAATTCGAAACGGCCTTAGGCACCACCATGCTTGCGAGCGTAACGAATGGCACAAATAGCGCAAATGAGACTTCTGTCTCCACTCCAGACTTCGTCTTGGACAATGGAGTCGTGCAACTGCTCGATGCTGTCATATTACCATCGATGAGCATTTATGATTGGATTGACGGAAGCAGCAACCACAATTATATCAAAATTGCCATCGACAATACCAACATGGCTGAGATGTTTCAAGCCATAGACGCGATGACATTCTTCGCACCTACGGATCAATCTTTCATTGACTTCGCTGATGCCAATGACATCACGATCTACGACATCCTTTACAGTCCAGATTTGAGCGCAATTTTGATGGATCACTTGCTTGGGGAAGCAATGATGTATGCTGCCGATCTTATTGGGAACGGTTCAGCTGTTGCTTCGTCGGGAACCGATCTCTACGTGCTTCTCGGCGCGGATGGAGCAGCTTCTGTGAACGATGCCTCCATTCTGAGCACCGACATCATGACACATAACGGATTGGTGCACAGCATCGAGGGAATCATTGAGCCGCTTGTTCTTTTGTCTGACATTCTTCAAGCACAAGGGCTTACCCTGTTGGACACACTGATGACCGCCTCAGGATTAAATCCTGCCATCAACTTTGATGGCGCCGAGTATACCTTATTCGCTCCTACTGATTCAGCGATTTTAGACTTCATGGAAGAAACCAACGCAACGTTGGAGGACTTGCTCAATCCTGATGGCTTGGCTGAAGCACTGCTATATCATACAACCGCTGGCATCGCCTATGCAAGCGACTTAACAGATGGCATGCAAATCACAATGAATTCATCACCAGATGAAACGACGACTGTGTCATTTATGGGGGACAGCATATTCATCAATGAGTCTATGGTCGTGGCTGCTGACATCGGTGTTTTTCAAGGTTTGATTCACATCATCGATCATGTACTTGAGCAACCTGAATCAGGATGCATGGATGAAATGTCATGCAACTTCAATGAAGAAGCCGTCTTGGACGATGGTTCCTGCTATTCAATTGACGCGTCAATCAGCACCGAAAACATTGCTTGCTTAAACGGAATCACTGGATCCATCTCAATAGATTCAGTGCTCTTCAACCAGACCGATGATTTGGCTTTTGTTTTGTTTGATTTGGATGGAAATCTACTTGCAGAAAACGAAACTGGCCTTTTCGAAGGGCTATCGGCAAATTTGTACTTCGTAAGCGTCGAAGACGGCGAAGAGTGCGGGCAAGTCTTCATGCTTGAAATCACCCAACCCGATGGAGAAGCACTTGAAATCGTAGCCTCTTCGACTCAAAATGAAGATGGAACCATCGAAGGCTCAACAACCATTTCAGGAGGACTCGCTCCTTACAGTATTGAATGGTATGAAGCCTCGACATTGGAAATTGTTGATGCCATGAACCTTGTGAATGGCACATACATTGTCTCGGTCATAGATGCCAACGGCTGCAAAGTATCAGAAGAAATAACGATTGACTACGCTTCTTCCATTCATTCAGCAGAAAGGAATTCTTTTCGAATTTACCCCAACCCTACGCAAGGTATTATTCGCTTAGAAACTGCATTGAATGGGCCGGTTCTTTTGAATGTTTTCAATTCAAGCGGCTCTAAAGTATATGAATGGTCTGGAATCGGAAGCAACCTCTCAATCGTTGATTTGAGCGGGTTCCCTAATGGATTCTATTCGATTCAAATGATTCACCGACTGTCGATCGAGCAACAATTGCTGCTCAAAAACGACTAATACCCTTGCTTCAGGTGAATTGAAGGCCCGCCATTTGGCGGGCCTTTTTTGTGTTCAATCACCACGGAACCGCGTGATGTTTTCAACGAACCATTCTCACTCGCCTCTCGACTGTTCCGTCAGAATATTGGTGGATCAATAAACCCAAGGCGTCTTCGCGCACAGATCGTCCTGTCATGTCAACAATGCGGACAAGCGAACGGGTATTTGATTGGATCCCCAAATCTGAAACATCATTCACAGGCTGTTCGCAAGCATCCGAAAAGAAACCCCAAAGCAATTCGGCACTGTCAATGTCCTGATTGCCCCATGCACCAAACCAATCGTGCAATCCTCCGTTCACGCGGTAATGATGAAATTCTTGCCCGCCAGGGGCATTGTAATGGCGAAGGAAATCAACCGTTGTCAAGTCGAGCAAAACCGTATTTGGAACTGCCTCTTCGATGTATTCGGTCGTACCCATCATGTCCGTCCAGAAATCCATCACTTCCTCCACGCCCCAACCACCGCTCCAAGGTCCGTCCAATATGACTCCTTGGTTGTAGCTGACGGTGGGGTCCAATGTGCCGTGCAAGTGAATGATGGGCAAAACGATGCTTGGCGTGCAGTTCATTTGGTCATATGCACTCATATTGCCCGTGACAGACCCAATGGCTCGGAACAAATCAGGACGTTCGCAGGCCAATGTGTAGCTCATGAATCCCCCGTTGGACATGCCGCAAGTGAAAGTGCAATCCTCGCTGAGACCATAACTCATCTGCATGTGCTCTACCAATGCTGAGAGAAAACCAATGTCGTCGGTGTCGCTGATTCCCAAATTTGCGTTCCAGTGGTTGATGCCAAAATCATCAGCAGTGCCTTGTGGGTAGCAAACAACTGCCTCGCCACTTTCGGCAACATCGCTCCAGCCTGAGTAGCCTCGAATGAGTTGTGCAGAACTGACGTAAGCATGCAAAACCATGACCAGAGGAAGACCTTCCGTGTCTCCAGGCGGCAAATCCACGATGTATGTGCGTTCAAGTCCATCATGGCTAAACATGAACTCAGTTTGAGCTATTGATAAAGTCGGCAATTGCATCAAAATGCCAGACAACAAGAGAAGGATATATCGTACCATTGTTTCCGAAAGGTATGGCTGATGTCCAGTTCGAACATAAAAACGCTCATGGAACCTTGCATGGGTTCTTGAACATCAGAACTATGAAAACTCAATTCACAGCAAAAGAGAAAATCCTGAAAAAGGGATAATTTCAAATTTATAAACCCTTATTTCTATGGATCCTTTAATTTTTGTGGCCGCAGTGCCCGTTCTCGTATCCCTGTATGGCGTCGTTAAACGAAAGCGTTTTTTCTTCCTCCTCGGATACTTCCTCTTTTCACTCATTGTAATTCCGGATCAATTGAGCATTTATTTGTCCGATGAAGGCACGGCCCTCAACTTTTCTTTGACCGTTATCTGGATGCTCCAAGCGATTATTGCATTCCCCAACAAGTTGAATTATGATGGCAGCAAAATATTTCGATCTTTTGCACTCAAGACATTCATCTCGCTGGCCTTGATCAATGCATTCGCCGTTGTCTTGACCCAAACAGATGCCAGCATCGACCAATCCACACGGACTGCTGCCGGTGTATTCCATGCCATTCTTGTGTTGTTTCCTTTGATCGCAACCTACCTCATGCTGAGCAACAAGCTCCCCGTTGGCACCAACGATTGATTAAAAATACTGTCATTCTAGTGTCAGAAGTTCATACAGGCTGCACCTGGTATTGTGCAGCCTTTTACTTTCGCAATATGAAAGTCGCTGCAAAAACAAACACCTTTTCTTTATTGATTCTTGCATTCATTGTTGGTCCTCTGCACGGGCAAGAACTCACCAACGAACAAATTGAATTTGACGGACTCAATCGAACTTACCTCAAATACATTCCCGCAGGATTTGACGGGAACAGTTCATTGCCTCTGGTCATGAGTTTTCATGGAGGGACTGGCAACGGAAACGAACAGCTCGCCATTGCAGACATGAGAGACCTCGCCGACCAAGATCAATTCATTCTGGTCTATCCTGACGCATACCCAGAGCCTCTGGAGGGCGAAACCAACTGGCAAGTTGTGGTCGCTGGAGACGTGCCCTTCACCGTCCCGACCGCTCACGATGACATTGGCTTCATTGATGCGCTTATTGATGAAATGCATGATGTGCATGGCATCGATCTCAATCGGGTTTATGCAATGGGCTATTCAAATGGAGGAGGATTTACATTTGATTTGGCCTGTAGATTGAACGAGCGGATCGCTGCCATCGGCGTGGTCGCAAGGACCATGTACATTGAATCTTATGAAGCCTGCAATGTGACGCACCCAACAGCGGTCATGACCATTTTGGGAACAGAAGATTTCATTTCCAATTACGATGGAATCACCTACGAGGGAACGCTTTATTATGCTTCGGCAGATGATTCACATCAATTGTGGATCGATGCAAACGATTTAGAACCAACAGCAACAGAATCGGCAATGCCCAACACCAGCAACAACGACGGCAGCACTGCGGACCTCATCCGTTGGAGCCGTTCAGATGGTTGCGTCTCACTCGAACATTACCGCATCAACGGTGGAGGGCACGACTGGCCTGGAACCTTCGGTAATATGGACATCGTGGCGCATGAAGTGATTTGGGATTTTGTCAAGAACTACGGATTAGCTGGACATTTAGACTGCTCCTCAAATTCCATCACAGAACCAAGCAATGCATCTGAACTGCTATGGAGCATTTATCCCAATCCAACCTCAGATCAATTGAATATTAGCGCACCCTCCAATGGTTTATGGAATTGCACACTGATGAATGCAGCAGGCCAGATCATTCGGAGCGCAAGTGCTAACCAACCTGCAATTGCTCTGGATTGCAAGGACCTCGCACCGGGCATGTACGTTGTGCGTGCAATCACTGCGAATGGGGAATCATTCTCCACTCCTGCATTGATTCAACGCTGAAGGCTTGGCCACTGAAGTGGTGCGCCCTACTTTTCAGTCATGAAAAGAGTGGCGGTCATCGGCGGCGGAGCAGCGGGGTTTTTTGCGGCTATATCAGCCGCCAAGCATAATCCGTCGACCGAGGTGGTGCTTTTTGAGAAGTCCGACAAGGTCCTAGCAAAAGTGAAAATATCTGGCGGAGGACGTTGCAATGTGACGAACGCCACCTTCAAGACAGGGCAATTGATCAAGAATTATCCGCGCGGTGGCAAATCCTTGAAAAAAGCATTTGCTCAGTTTGAGACGCAGGACACCATCGATTGGTTTACAAGCCGAGGTGTTGCCTTGAAGGCCGAAGCCGATGGTCGAATGTTTCCGACTTCCGATTCTTCGCAAAGCATCATCGACTGCTTGATGCGGCAAGCCCAGCAGGCAGGAGTCAAAATCCTTATGCACACTCCCGTGAAGCTACTCGAACCTCGAAACGGAAGAGCTTTGGTGAATGACGAAACGTTTGACGCTGTGATCGTAGCTACAGGTGGCAGCCCGAAATCGAGTGGGTTTGATTGGTTGTCTGCATTGGGACACACCGTGACAGAGCCTGTGCCCTCCTTGTTCACCTTCAACATGCCGGGGGAAGCGGTCAAAGAACTCATGGGGCTGGTTGTGAAAGATGCGTTGGTTCGCATTCAAGGAACCAAACTGTCACACCAAGGACCTGTGCTCATTACGCATTGGGGCATGAGCGGTCCTGCTGTGCTGAAACTATCCGCCTGGGGTGCACGGGAATTGCAGGAGCGTGGCTACGCCTTTAACATTCAGATCAACTGGATTGGAATTGCAAACGAAGCCGAAGTAATTGCCCTCGTCGATGAATCACTCCCCACGATCCGAAAAAAGAAATTGGCCAATGCCTGCCCATTTGAATTGCCCAAAAACTTTTGGCTGCACATGCTTGAAAAAGCCGGACTTTCGCCCAACAGTTTGTGGCTGGAAATGGGCAAGAAATCACGCAATAAATTGATCAACACCCTACTCAATGACATCTACGACGTGAAAGGAAAAACCACGTTCAAAGAAGAATTCGTAACCTGCGGAGGCATTGACGTGAGTGAAGTGGACTTCCAAACGATGCAGAGCCGCATCATGCCCAACCTCTACTTTGCCGGTGAAGTCCTTGACGTTGATGGCATCACCGGAGGCTTCAACTTCCAAGCTGCTTGGTCCACTGGATTCGTGGCAGGGAAACATGCCGCCAGTGCATGATGTGTCGCAATTACTAGGCCGATAATTCTTACGCCAAGAATTCTTGCTAGCAAGGCCAGGATTGGTTCTGCTCACTTTCAATACTCACAACTATCGTCTTGGTCCCAACTGTTTTTTCGCGAAGTTTATTCCGATATTGAGGGCCATGAGACATTGGTCCGTTTTTCTTATTCTCGTTATTGCATTGGCAGGCTGCAGACCCATCCAGGAGAAAATCCTAGGAACCTATGACATTGATGTTGAACGAGGCTGCTCAAATTGCGTAACCAACGGACCAGGGACAATGATATTTGAGGATGAAGACGCCAATGACGGAATTCCGGGCCGCTACCTCTTTGAGTTTGAAGATGGGGAATACCATGCTGGGACCTATAACATCTTGATGGTTGACACAACGATGACTGTTATGCTTTATCCAGACAGTGCATCTTTCGAGTACACCCCCATCATCGGATCAAATCAGCGCACAACATATAGAGCCACAGGAAACAAAATAAAAGAGGAATGCGAAGGCCTCTTTCGAAACTGCATTTGGAACCGCAGGGATTAACTGCCCAATCCCGGCGCAACGTATCGAACTCGGACAAGCAGTGAGCCGAGACGTTTCAGTGTGTTGGTTGATTAAACTCCCAAGCGTAAGCCCCTCCTTCCTTTGAAATCATGACCTCGCGGACATGTGTTGCATCTGCATAATTTGTTCTTCGATTCATTCAGAAATATCTGCAGCGCAACTGTTCCCGAAATCAGCCAAGAGCATCAGCAAATCACCAACGCTTACGAATCCATCTTGATTCACGTCAGTTGGGCAGCTCGGATCAAGCTCGCAGGTTTGCGACGCCTCGCTCCAAACCGTTCCCTCGCCACAAGAGTCTTGCGCATAAATACATGTGTCATCATTTTCAATGGCATCAGGCTGAAAATTGCACGCCAATGGATCCATACAGCCCGCATACAAGCACGAACCATCATCGAAATTTGGGGCTTGATCACTAAGCGGAATAGCGAGCCAAGAGCGCTCGGTTACTATCGGACTTTCATTGTTGTAGCCCGGAGCTGCATGTGCAACGGTTGCATTTTCGTTCTGTAAACCAATGATGAGTGCATCGTTATTCCATGCCGAACATGATGCTCGATTGACCACATGAAATTCAATCACATTGGAAGTTTCATGCAGGATGAGTTGTGCGCTGACAAATTGATCTTGGCATGTGCTATTAAAAACACAGAGCTCATTCCAACTAACGACCCACTTTCTTTGTGGGGCTTCTCCATCAATCCCGTAATGAATGGTACCACAATTGCTGGGATCCATATCATTGTAGACGGCAAAAATGGCCGGAAATGGCAATGCATCACTCGGCAATTGATCGTTGATGGCATACTGCGAAAAACTCGAGCCTACTGCGCTGTCATCAAAAAACAAATAGCCATTCGAACTGACTTGAAATTGTGTGTACGGCACACCGAACAGTTCGAAATCCCAATTCATCAATACTGGCTCAGAGAGCCAGTCGTCCAAAACTTGGTTAAAACCAATGCCATAATCCAAAGGATACGGAACGTCATGCTCTATTTCCGTAAACACATAGCCCAAGCTGCCAGCATTGACTCCATAGTTACTGGCCACTGAATCTGTGCATCCACCAAACAAGCAACTCGCGTCTTCTATTTCAGCCAATGGATTGTAATTGATTGCCATCGGATGGGTGCAACCGGACAAAGCACAGCTGCCATCGTCTACCGTTGCATCCACGTCAAAATTCACAGCGAAAGCATAGGTGCAGCCATAAAAAACATTCCCACCGCATTCTCCGAGATCATCTTCATAGATATCACAGCCGCAAGCACCTTCTGGATCGGCCTCAACACAATCACAAATCCCATCACCATTGGCGTCTGATTCACACCACCCACCGCAAATGCCTAGCGCGTCCAATTGATTTCCGTCGCAGTCACAGTCGCCTTCTGGAATATCGCCACAGCTGCACCCAATAGGTTCCAGAGGTGGATCAAAACATCCGCATTCATAAACCTCTCCCGGACCGTTGCATATTCCACACGCATCCACTTGGCCAATGCAATCGTCTTGATCATCGCATATGCCGTCATCATCTGCATCATTGTAATACATAGCCCGTCGTCCGCAATGGCTTCCGGATTAAAGTTGCATGCAGAATCATCAATGCATCCAAACAAACTCACGCATGAACCATCGTCGATTTCTGCGCCATTGTCATATTCGGAAAAGTTCGGATCGGTGCAACCGAATGCAAATTCTCCCTTCACACAACGGACGTACCTGCCCCTCGCGCGCAAGACAAGATTGCTCGTGACTGAATATTGATTGAAGTTCCATCCTTGACCACTTTGCGGCAGCCATGTACTCGCGCACCAAAGTGATGTGGCTTCACCCCAAACATTATCTTCTCCCAAATAACTGCGCGATCCAAAGGGTTGAATGGACATCCCCGTTTCATCCGTCCCTTCAATTTCGACCTCCCAGTATCCTGTTCCTTCGCTTGCAAGACCTTCAGCTCTGTATTGAGCTGAACTGTTGCCCAGTGAATCCATCAGACCATTGAAGTCTGTCGAAATCGGCACGTGCCAACCCGCAGGACACAGTTCACTGGCACCCACCACCGCTGAGTAATTATAAATTAAACCGGCAATGTTGGCCAATGAGTCGCTGTCGTTGTATTTGCCACGTCGAGGCAATGACTGGCTATTCCAGCCAGCGGAGTTTTCTTCGGAGTAAGGGATTTCTTGTCCATTCCTGAACGTCTCAGAACGCAGGTTTTCTTGAAACCAACAATGAGAACCTATGGCGACCACTGGATAGGCATAGCCATTGTACGTATAACTCGATAAACCTTCACAAGGACCAAATTCAATGCTATCACAAATGCCATTCTCATTCTCATCAAGCTCGCAATCACCGCCACAAAGTCCAATTGCATCTTCATACAAACACGAATCATTATCCTCAAATTCCGCCTCAGCACTGAAGTTGCATGCCGTTTCATCCATGCAGCCCATTGCAGGCGCCGCCTCATTGTACAAACCCCAAACTTCGTGAAGCTCAAGTGCCCGATTCCAAATCCCGAAATCATCAATATGCCCTTTGTAATTGTATGGGTTCGAGAATATGGATTGTCCCAATCTGAAAATTCCAGGCGAATTCACAAATGGTATTACGCTGCTCTCATGGACCAATATGCCATTCACAAACATCCGCGCAGAACCGCCGTCAAGTGTCATCACCAAGTGCTTCCATTCCTCATCCTCTTCATATTCGTAAGAAGTGTAAGAACTACTTTCAGAGTACAAGCGCAGCGTCATATTCCCTGTGGACGCTTGGTCCCAAACAGTCACATGATATTTATCATACAAACCTGGTGTAGGACCACTTTGAAAGATGCTTTGCCCTGGTATTGCCGGATAATTTACCCAGCACGCAACTGTGATGACAGATGTGAAAATTGAATCCACCGCTGCAGGCAAGTCAACGAAATCGTCTGCAATTGCAGTAAGGTCAAGAGCTGCATCAGGCTCTCCCAATCGGTTCTGACCCCACAGGACATTCACCGGCGTGCCGTCAAATTGATTCACACTGAGATCTTCGCAGCTACCGTCAAATGGATACCACCCCACAATTCCTGAATGAGGGACATAATCAGGCAGTCCTTGAGCATTTGCATTTTGAAGGCAAGAACAAACAAGCCCCAAGACGAAATAAAGTGTAAACAGATTTTTCATTATTCAGTGTCTTTGAGGCAGCGGACGGAGAAACCGTAACGTAAATCTGGGTCATTGCGGTTGATATTGGAATGGTCAGAGTCCAAGTAACGGAACCAAGCTTGTCCACCAATCTGTGTCGAACTCCACCAATATCCGTTGTTTCCAGAAGTGTCAAAATTACCAGTATTCGAGCGCTTACCACCTGGCAACCCTGAAAAACCACTCGAATTGGTTCCGTTCCAAGCAGGTAAATCCTCAAGTGAAGCCTTCATCTGCGTGCCTTGGTCGGTGCCACGCCAGCCATCTGAGTTCGCCTCCGATTCGCTCATACCCAATTCCATTTCAAGCATCATAAACTCACCATCCGTCGGAACGTTCCATCCACTTGGACAGAGACCCCTTGAATCAACTGCGGCATAGCCGTTGTATAGTCGACCGTACGCATCCAGATTAGCGATGTCGTTAAAGAGAATAGCCTGAGCCCCTATGGATGTGGCATTCGCATTTGACCATTCATCATCGCTCAATTCCCCTGGAATAGCATCTCCATTGGCATAATGCGCTGTACAAAGGTTCTCCGTAAACCAACATTGCTCTCCAATTTGCACCGTAGTGTAATCATAACCGTAATAGTTGACCGGATCGCCGCACATCCAAATCGGACACATCGTTCCAAAGGATGAAAGCAACTGCATCAGGTCGTTGATCCCGATGACGCCATCGCCGTCCAGATCTTCTTGGCAAAATTCAGACACGACACAAGCCTGAATATTCGCATCCCAAATTGTACCGTCGCCACAGAAAACGCCACCCGTTTCACAATCGGCTATTCCTTCTGGCGGGTAGATGCATGAATCATCTTGAAATGAGGCATCGGATGAATAATTGCAAGCACTTTCATCTGTGCAGCCAGGGATCAAAAGCTGTTCAAGGAAAAGTGAATTCACCTCCAGTGCAGACAACGACCGGTTCCAAAATCCCATATCATCGAGTTGACCGAAGTATCTTCGATTTTGGTAGCCATGACCAATCCCGCCAGCAGGATACCAGGGGTCTGTTCCAAAAGAGATGTGAATGGAGCGATCTGACTGCCCACCCGAAGCTGCCCAGGCGCCATCAATGTATACAGACGAAACTCCAACGGCGTATACCACTGCATAATGATGCCAATCTGACAGGTCCTCTTGAATGACGATGGGTGCTGTTTGCCACGCATCGGAATGTTCAATGAGCGACAGACCATTTGTAGCGAGGGCCACGCCAAAACCAGCATGGGCAAAATCTGGACCGAAAAAATGACCATGAATAGGATGAATGATAACCTGTCCGTTTGGAGGGATTTCATTGCCCGTTTGGCCTTGAATTGGGAAAATCACGCTTTCGGTAGGTTTGCCCCAAAATGCAACAGAAAAAGAATTGGAAACATCAGTGACCAATCCAGGCAGAACCATTCGGCTTACAGACTCATTAGCTCCCATTCCGAACGATAGCGCAGAATCCGTTTCGCCCGAACGATTGACACCCGCGACAGCCCCATCTAAACTGCCATTGCTCTGATTGCTGCTAAAGTCAAGCGCATTGCCATCCATGGCATACCAGCCCATTAGGCCGTCAGAAGAAATATAATTAGGCAAATCCTGAGCAATCGCTTCGAAGGATAGGCAGCACAGTGCAATACAAAGAGTTAACACATTGATTCGCATCATAGTTAATTTGGTTATATCGAAGATACCAAATTCTAACTAGACAATTCCACAGAATGGATCGCGAAATGATGGTTAAACTAAAACTTTAACTGAAGACCCTAAAATATTTATCAAGAGTTAATTACCAAATTTCAACCACGCCGTGATGCATGAATGGCAAAGTGTAATCAAACCATTGCTGCAACCGCCTGTAAACTCCTTGAACAGCTTTCGAGTAATCAAAAACAGGCTGATTGGCCTAGCTCCTGCTGCTTAATGAGCTGTAAATATTTTACATTGAATTTTACATTCTAGTGCAACAAGAAGCCCCGCAATCCGAGGATGTACGGGGCTTAGTGACATTTGTTGGCGGTCTGGACGAAACCGACAAGAAAACGCCCTTAAACCTTGCTATTATTGACTTAATAAGCCCCACACCCCTTGTAATAGCTCACAATTTGACACAAGGAAAACCAGGTAATACAAGGGTTTTCACAAAAATAAAGCACCCCATAACGCACCCCACTAAGCATATTCATTCCGTTATTTGCACAAAAAAAGAACAATGCAATACACGGTTAGACCAAAATACCTGAAGCACGAGAACCGCAAAAGCACGGCGCTTATTGTGGTTGCTCACTTTAACGGCAAAAGAGTTTCTAAAAGCACGGGCATTTCCATACCGCTGCAAGCCTGGGACGTGGAAAGCAAAAAACTCAAAAAGAGTTGCCCAGGATGGAGTCCAGCAGAACAGCTTAAAGCGCAACGCGACTTGAGCAGGTTGGACCAAGTATTAAACCAACGTGCCTTGCAGATAAGTGCAGACGAAGGGCGCGACATGAACGCCGACGAATTCACGGAAACGCTGGCGGCTTTTGTTGCTGGAGCGCGTGACGTGAACCGCACCGAAGACGGACAAAGCGAGCAGCCTAACCTAATCGAGTATTTAGAAGAATTCATACCAAGCGCAACGAAGCGCCGAAACAAGCACGCCCGGAATGACGGCGAACGAATTACCGAATCAACCGTGCAGCAGTACACGCAACTTTTGCCCGTTTTGGTTCACTTTAAGAATTGGACAGGTCTAAGCATGGACCTGCGAAAAGTTGACGTGCGTTGGCATGACGCATTTTTAGAATGGGGCTCAGATATTGAGCTTCTCGGGCCTGCGACCCTGGGGAAACACATTAAAAGCCTGAAGCGCCTTTTTTACTACGCACAGAAAGACGGCTTAGAGGTCAACCCTGCCCCACTATCAAACGAGGACTTTGATAAGCCCAGACAGCCCAAGAATCAAGTTCAGTACCTAACACGGGAAGAACTTGAAAAGATTAAGGCGCTAGACCTCAAAGGCAAGCCAGCATTAAGCCTTGAACGTGACAGGCTTCTAATTGGATGCTGGACAGGTTTACGCGTTTCTGACCTTGGCCGCCTGAACATGAAAATGCTTCTGAAGTCCAAGAAAGAACACAGCTATATAAAACTGCTGACCCAGAAGACACGCAAGAAGGTGGCTATACCCGTTTTAAAGGACGTGCAAGAAGTCTTGGACCGCCGGGGCGAATTCCCGCGCTTCAGAACAGAACAGAGCTTTAACGCAGGCATTAAAGAGCTTTGCCGCCTTGCGGAAATTAACGAGGTTATAGAAGCAGACAAACAAGGCACTGTGCTTGTAGAGCGCAAGAACGAACACGGGAAGAAGTACAAGGAAGAAGTAAAGCGCAAGATTCCAGGCAAATGGGAAAAGTGGGAGTTGCTTAGTACACACAGCTGCCGCCGTTCATTCGCCTCTAACTTTTACGGCTTCTTCCCTAACCAGGTAATTATGGGAATTACAGGACATTCGAAAGAAGAAGACTTCTTGCGCTATGTAGGCGTTACCGAGGAGCAAAACGCAGATACTTTTATGGAGCTTTATTTGGATAAAATGCGGAAAAACGGGCTTCTGTAAAAGCCTAATACTTTTCAACCCTTGATGAACAAAGGGCTGCAGGCCCCGTAGCTATTGAGTTACGGGGCTTTTCTATTGCTATAACG
>CAJQMI010000004.1 GCA_905479395.1 uncultured Flavobacteriales bacterium | reverse complement strand
GTTCAAATTGCAGCTGCACTTGAATTGGGTCGTCGCCGACAGGTAAATTCGAGCTTGCGACAACGGTAGGATATCATTCGCAGTTCAAAGGACGTTTATGACCGTTTTGCCCTGAAATTGGCCGACTTGGCCCATGAAGAGTTTTGGTTGCTCTTGTTGCGCAGATCCAATGCTGTGATGAGTGAAGTGATGATCAGTCGTGGAGGATTGACAGGCACCGTCGCCGATCCCAAGGTCATTTTTTCCAAGGCCTTGGCCATGCGTGCTGCGGGCATTGTTGCAATTCACAATCATCCATCTGGCAGCAGCAATCCCAGTCGAGCAGACCGTGAACTCACAAAAAACCTACAATGGGCAGGAAAAATGTTGGATTGTCCGTTGCTGGATCACCTCATTGTTGCAGGCGACGACTATTTTAGCTTCGCCGATGCTGGCGAATTGTAAGCTAAATCCCTTTTGAAAACACTGTTAACCATAGTAGGTGCTCGACCTCAGCTTATGAAAGCAGCGGCATTTAGCCATGCAATTGAAGCGAACCGTGCGCACGTGCAACAGATTTTACTGCACACAGGACAGCATTATTCCCACAACATGTCTGGGCGTTTTCAGGAGGAGCTTCAGTTGCCAAAGATTGATGTGCAATTGGATGTTGTCGCGGACCCATCCATGCGCATGGGACAAATGATGAAGGGGGTGAGCGAAGCCATTGCAGCGGTTGAGCCTGATGCGGTTGTGGTCTTTGGTGATACCGACTCGACTTTAGCTGCTGCGTTGGCCGCATCGCGTGCCCATGTTCCTGTTGTTCACATCGAGGCAGGTCTGCGCTCTTTTGATCGCCGGATGCCCGAGGAGCACAATCGGATTCTAACGGATCAGTTGAGTGACGTCTTGTTTTGTCCTTCTGAATCCGCAGTAGAGCAATTGGCCCATGAAGGCATTGCTGCTGGAATTCGACCAAGTTTGCATGTGGAGGCTGTGGGAGATCTGATGCTCGATACGGCTCGTTTTTTTGGAGGAATTCCAAAAGAAAAGGAGTTTGGAAAACCGCAGACAGTTTTGTTGACGTTGCACCGTCCCTCGAATGTAGATGATCGAGAAGCATTGATTCAATGGATTGAGGGCATTGCACGCACCGCGAGAGCGTTGTCTTTGAAGGTGTTGTTTCCAGTGCATCCTCGCACCCAAAAAGGGTTGGTCGCCGAATGGGGTGATGCTTGGAAAAAAGAATTAGTGAATCGCAACATTGAACCGCACGAACCTGCGAGTTATCTGCAGATTTTGGAATGGTTGAACCAGGTGGATGAGGTATGGACAGATTCTGGAGGGCTCCAGAAAGAGGCGTTTTTCATGAAACGTCCAGCCCTTGTTTTACGCGATTCAACAGAATGGAAGGAGTTGGTTGCGGGTGGTTTTGCGGTTCTATGTGCTGAACCATCGATGTTGGAGGAGGCACACAAGGCCCTGACGAAATCCATTCAAAATGTGGATTTCAATGTCCCAATTTACGGAGACGGCCACTCTGCAAATCGAATGATCAATTCACTGATTCGATGGCTGAGTCACTGATTTTATGGTTGCCGGATGAACCGAATGGCCCCAATGCGCGTCATCGGTATGTGGCACGCATTGTTTTCGAGGTCATTCTGTGCTGTGATTATCACTGGGCGGAAAATCAAGCGGAATGGCTTGAAAGTCCACATCGCAGTGTTCAGTACGGCGGAGCAATCCCAGCAAATACTCAGGATGGCATCATTTGGATTCCATCCGCGGGTCTTTTGAATGAAAAAGGAAGCGATGTTCCAGCGTGGATTTGGTCGGATGCATCAAACGAGTCCACACCAGGTGGAACGAGGCTTCCATTTGGTGTGCGATCGGAATCAGATGATACGATTGTCAGTGATTGGTGGAGTTGGCTGTTTTGGATGACCGTCCGTTTGGAGGAGTATGGCGAGCACGAATTGGATGCATTCGGACGGTTTGCGGGGCAAAAGACACTGGGCTACCGAGAGGGCTGGCTGGCACGACCGGAAGTTGAATTTCGCGTCATGAATTGGGCAAAAGCTCATGGGATTGCATTCCAACCATCTGATTATCGTGTCGTTCCAACCATTGATGTGGACAGTGCTTTTGCTTACCGTCATCGCTCGTGGTTCATGACACTGGCAGCGGCTGGGCAAGATGTGCTCAAGGGTCGTTGGTCTCGGTTTCAGCAGCGGATTCGTGTCCTTCGAGGTGTCCAACCGGATGCTTATGATACATATGATTGGTTGGAGCAACAGCATCGCCTGTTGGGAATGCGCGCAACCTATTTTTTCTTGCTTGCAAAACGTGGAAAGTACGATCGCGGTTTGTCCTGGAAATCCCGAGGTCTGCAAGCTCAAATTAGATCGCTTCAGGAAACAGCAGATGTCGGAATCCATCCTGGCTTTGCTGCTCATGATTCTCATTCAAACGAAGCCATGAAAACCGAGGTGTTGCGTTTGACAGAAATCATCAATGCGCCTGTGATTCGCTCCCGTCAGCATTATCTGTTGCAACGGCCAAGAGCAAGTTGGCGACGTCTTGAGGAGTTGGGGATTCGGCATGATCACACCTTGGGTTATGCCGATGTTCCTGGTTTTCGAGCGGGCATGTCTCGTTCTTTTCCTGCCTATGATCTGATCGAAGAAAGAATTATGGATCTCGAATTGCATCCCGTGGCTGCGATGGATGCGACCTTCATGCGTTACTTGCAAGTGTCTCCTGAGAGATCCGTGGAGATGGTTGCAGCGCTTGCAGATGCTGTGCGGGACGTGGGAGGTGTTTTACGCTTGCTCTGGCACAATGAGTCAGTAAGTGATGCTGGTGAATGGATGGGGTGGAAGGAGATGTACAAACAAATGCTGGAACGCGTTCGCTAAATCCAATGACCATGTTACATGACCTTAGTATGTCTCCAGGAATTTCACATGAGATTCTTGCTCAATTGCGAAACGTCGAACTACAGTCGGACCGGGCTCGTTTTCGAATGAACTTGGCCAGAATGGGCGAATGCATGGGCTACGAAATTGCAAAAACGTTGCGTTTTGAATCGGGTGTTGTGCACACACCTCTCGGTCCGGCCAATGTCCGTAAGTTGCAGAATCCACCGGTATTGGGAACCATCTTGAGAGCGGGCTTGCCAATGCACGACGGCTTGAGCCGAGTCTTTGATCAGGCAGATCACGCTTTTGTTTCGGCTTGCCGAGAATACGCGGATGAGGATCACGAAAAATTCAGCATCGGGATTGGTGCTGCGAGTTCCCCAAGCCTTGAGAATCGAACGTTGATTTTGGCCGATCCAATGCTTGCTACCGGCGCTTCTCTCGAGCAA
>CAJQMI010000003.1 GCA_905479395.1 uncultured Flavobacteriales bacterium | reverse complement strand
CCGCCGTTGTGAATTCCAATGAGCATTTCAGGAATCTCATCCCCATTGACATCCGCAAATGAGGCTGCTGAGCGTGTTCCATGGATGAAATTCCCTACCGAAGTTGTGATCTCGACCAATGGGTCGAGAATAGCGGCTGGATTGAGAACACCGTAATACTGAATGGCCCCTAATTCGTTGCCAATCATTACGTGCATGCCGGCGCCATCTTGGTAAAGGCATGGGGTGGAATATCCATTGATTGCACTTTGCTGATTTGCTTGGATACCTGCCCAGTTGGAGCCGTTTTCTTCTGAAGTGGCCAGGCACCAGCTTGCTTCACCTTCTGCGATGCAATGCAAGTAGAGCTGTAAGCTTCCATTCTTTTCCCCAATGATCAAATCCAGTTCGCCGTCACCATCAATGTCCATGAACTGCGGAGCGGCAAATTGTCCTACATCAATGGTCTCGCCATTGATATCAGAGATGGACAATTCTTCAAGTTCCCAAATAGGCCATGCACCGGGACCTGCAATGTTCTCAAATTGATGCAGGTAGCCCAATTCATCTCCCAAAACCAGGTCTAAATCACCATCGTCGTCCAAGTCTCCAAGCGCAGGGAATGCACTTTCAATGTTGTTTGCTGTGAGGTCAATGGCGTTCCATGTCTTCCATTTAAAGCTAGGAGCAATGTTGGTTCCTATATTCTCGAACAATGCAATTGCGCTTGGTGTATTGGCGACTCCTTCATAACGCTCTTTGTTTCCCACGACCAAATCCAGGTCACCATCGCCATCCAAATCAACGAGCTTTGGAATGGCGCCACGCCCAACATCAATCGTGCCGTTTTGGATGAAGTTGTCGTCTTCAAGAGACCAGATAGGTGAAGCTGCAGTGCCGTTATTGGTCCACAGTTGCACGCAGCGATCATCATCAATTTCGAATCCTATGTTGGGCGAGAAGATGAGGTCAATATCTCCATCCGTGTCCACATCAATGGGATAGGCGGCAGGAAATCGTTCAAGATCAACAGAGTCGGCAGGTCCTTCGTGACTGATGAGGGCAGGAAAGGCATAGTCAACCCAAGCTGTGCTATCCTGTCCATCGACGGCACTTTCCAGAAAAAGACCGCTGATGTTCGGGTATGACACATCTGAAATCAACAGATCATGTCCCTGTTCACCATCGAGTTGAAGTGCGGTGATTGCGCCACCGGCGTGCATTCTCAGTGATGCCTCTTCTTCATTGGTTGGCCGTCCTTCAGGATCTGCAACATTGAAATTACATTCATGATCATCTCCGATGAACAGCGTGTTGTCTTCACTTCCTTCTGATACCATCGCATAACATCGGTTGGTGCAAACCAAGTCCAATCCACATGCAGCTTGTCCGGTAAATCGGTAGAGTCGCGTGCTTGTTTCTGTGAATGCCACAAAGTCCAAGTCACCATCGTTGTCAATGTCCCAAATGGCAGGTTTGTCGTCAAATGGGCAGATTACGGGCAAATCTTGCGCGCCAGTTCCGAAATCCCACGAGGCCATCAAAGGTGTTGCGTATGGTTCAAATGAAGGCGCTCCATTGTCATTCAGTCCCGTGTTTTCCCAAACGTATATGTTGTTTTGAAAGCCCGTAAACAAATCGGGCAAGCCATCGCAATTGAAATCACGAAGCAGCACCCAATGCCGCATTTCAGGCCAACCTTCAGACCAATCAGGGCGCTCAATCCAATTTGAACTGGTGCGTTCAAATACCAAAATGCGACTTCCGTCGCGATCGAACATGAATAGGTCTTCGTCACCGTCGCCATCCATATCGATGGGAGACCATTGAGGTGCTCGCATGCCACCAGTAAATGGGTGGGGCATGACATCGCCTTCAATGCTTACCTCTGGTCCTGGTTGCAACACCCAGTTCCAAGGAGTTTGGGCTTGCATCGAAAGTGTCAACCAAGAAAGGCATAGGCCGATGGTGATTGAAAAGATTGATTTGGTTTGCATGTGGGCAAGATTCGAGTTCCTTGTTGATTTCTTTGAATCAAAACGCAGGTTTGCAGCGAGCCTGCAAAGATATGTTTGCAAGGTGCACATTTTAAACAAGGAAAATGAAAGTTGGGTTGCATTGGGGCTGGCGGCTGTGGCTTTCTCGATTGCGTTGGCTGCATATGGTCGACATGCACTGACAGATCCAGATTTACAAATACGCTGGTCCATTGCTGTCGAATACTTCAGGTACATGGGCCTCGGACTTTTGGTCATGACACTGATGCGGAATGCTTGGCTGTCAAATAGCTGCAGGCCATGGCCTGAACGATTGCTCGTTTTTGGAATCGTCCTCTTTTCTGGTGTATTGATGCTTGAGTCTCTTGAACCCGAGTGGGTTGAACGCGGCCCCTTGCGCATGGCTCCTCCGATAGGGGGTATTTCACTCATAATAAGCTGGTTGTGGTTTTTGATGCAATTTCTGCAGAGATCGAAGGCAACCGAGGCTGAGATTTAATTAACTTTGTGATGGGAAATGCAATGAACAATTCTCCAATGAAACATCTAGGAAACACCCCATTTGACGCCTCGCTCGAGGCCGCTAAATTGGAAGGAGTTGCGCGAGCGCACTGGAACCTTCCGCCAGCGAAACTGATTCTACAAACCCTGCTTAGGGGCGAAGGAGTGCTCACCGATACAGGAGCTCTTGCCGTTTGTACAGGACAATTTACGGGGCGATCTCCGAAAGACCGATTCTTGGTCAAAGACGATCAAACCTCCACAACCGTGGACTGGGGAGACATCAATCAAGCAATCGAGTCCAGCCATTTCCAACGTTTGCACCAGGATATGGTGACACATTTGGAAGGCAAAAGTGTTTTTGTTCGGGATGCTGCTGTAGGCGCCGACTCTTCTACTCAGATCCGAACACGGGTTATCACAGAAAAAGCTTGGTCAAATCTCTTCGTGCACAACATGTTCATTCGTCTTGACGAGCAGGATGTTTTGGTGCCTGCACCGGAATGGACCGTTATCTGTGCGCCATCCTTCGAGGCCAATCCTGATCTTCACGGATGCCGTCAAGGAAATGTCACAGCTGTTGATTTTACGGAAAAGTGCATTTTAATTGCGGGCTCTGCTTACACCGGAGAAATCAAAAAAGGGATGTTCTCTGTGATGAATTTCGTCTTGCCAACGGTACATGGCGTAATGCCAATGCATTGCTCTTCGAATGTCAATGATGAAGGAGAGGTTGCTGTGTTCTTTGGGCTTTCTGGAACGGGGAAGACAACATTGAGCAGCGATGAAAGCCGCAGTTTGATCGGAGATGATGAGCACGGATGGGGAGAAGAAGGTATTTTCAATATGGAGGGCGGTTGCTATGCCAAAACAATCGATCTCGAACCTGCCAAAGAACCTCAAATATATCAGGCCATTCGGTTTGGAGCGATGATGGAAAATATCGGCTTTAAAGCTGACGGAATTACACCGAATTACACCGACTCAAAATTGACGCAAAACACCCGTGTCTCTTATCCCTTGCATCACATTCCTGGTGCCATTGAAACAGGGAAAGGAGGGCACCCAAAGGATGTGTTTTTCTTGACGTGTGATGCTTTCGGAGTGATGCCTCCTATTAGCCGCCTTGAAAATGGCCAGGCAATGTATCACTTTTTGTGCGGCTACACAGCGAAGGTCGCCGGGACGGAGGTTGGAGTCACAGAGCCTCAGGCCACCTTTAGTGCTTGCTTTGGGGCCCCATTCATGCCTCTTCCTCCCACAGAATATGCATCGATGTTGGGTGAAAGATTGGAAAAACATGGCGTGCGAATTTGGCTTGTAAATACCGGGTGGAGTGGCGGTGGCTATGGTGTGGGTCAACGAATGAAGCTCAGTTACACCCGCGCCATGATCAATGCCGCTATGAGCGGTGCATTGGACTATGTTCCTTATCACAAGGATGAGGTGTTTGGGCTCAATTCACCCGCAACATGCCCTGGGGTGCCTTCAGACCTTCTGATCCCGTCTAAGACGTGGACTGATGGTGAGGCGTACGCTGCTGCAGCTGCGAAATTGGCCGATTTGTTCTGTTCGAACTTTGAAAAATTCGAAGAGGCTGCAACCCCTGCCATGTTGATTGGAGCGCCTGTGAGAAGTTGATGCGTCGGTTCGCGCATTGCGCGTAAATTTGGGCATGCGGTATTTTTATGCTCCTGCGGTGCAACCCACTCACCAATTGGACTCGGAGGAGTCGAAGCACATGGTGCGCGTGTTGCGAGCGTCCGTAGGTGATGAATTTCTTTTGATTGACGGCAAAGGAGGTCGGTACCATGGTACGTTGAAGAAGCTTGATAAGCGCGAATGTGTGCTGGAAACGCGACTTATTGAACGCGTTCCTCCACTGGAAACGCAGCTGACTTTGGTTATCGCTCCAACCAAAAGTTCAGATCGATTTGAATGGATGTTGGAAAAGGCCATGGAATACGGCGTTAGTCGAATCCAGCCGGTTTGGACGCACCGCGGTGAACGCACAAAAGAGAAGAGAGATAGATGGAACAGGATACTGGTGTCGGCCTTAAAACAGTCGCAGCAACTTTGGCTGACTGAATTGATGCCGTCGATACCGTGGGAGGAATATCTTGTGAAAGCTGAAGGCGCAGGCTTCATTGCTCACTGCGAAATTGGAGAAAAGCTGCATTTATTTGATGCGTTAAATCCGGGTGAGTCGGGCTGGTTGGCGATTGGCCCTGAAGGCGACTTCACAGCGGCTGAAATCGCAGCGGCTACGGAAAAGGGAGCAATGGAAGTTTCGCTTGGTACGCAGCGATTGCGCACCGAAACAGCTGGTTTGGCTGCGATTCAGATGTTTGCTTTGGCGCAGCGATTGCGGTCAAGCTAAAGAAGATTCACAAGGTCAAACGGGAAGGCAAGGGCATCCAATGGCTTACCTCGTTGAAGTATCGATTGCTGCTTCCTTCACCTGCCCAAAAGTGTATGCCATGTTTTTCAGCTTTCTCTGGATTGCCAGCGAAGTGGTTGGCGCAAAAATGCAAAACAAGGACCTCTCGGATTTCAAATTCAAGCTCTTTACCCGGCAAGAACACTTTGTTTCCCGGAATGAAGGCCAACACGCGTTGATGATCATCGGGCAGTTGATCCTCCCTGCTAATCCAAGATTGTGTCATCATTTTCCTTGAAAGGTTGGTTTGCGCTTTTCCAAAAAAGCCGCGACACCTTCTGCGTAGTCGTCGCTTTTGGAGGCGCGCATTTGCAAATCTCGCTCTGTCGTTAAATGGGTCGAAAGGTCGCTCTCCAAGCCTAAATTGAACGCTTTCTTGGTGAGTCCGATGCCATAGGTTGGCAGGCTTGCAAGGCGCAGAGCAATTGAGGCCACCTCTTCATCGAAGACTTCGTCATTGACTGATTTGTAAATCAATCCGATAGCTTCGGCCTCGCTGGCAAGAACAGGCTCGCCAAAAAAGGCCATTGCCGCTGCGCGTTGCATGCCCACCAATCGAGGGAGCATCCAAGTTCCACCACTATCCGGGATCAGTCCTATTTTGGAGAAAGCCTGGATGAACTTAACCGACGCTTTTGCAATGGTCAAATCACAAGCCAAGGCAATGTTTGCTCCGGCACCAGCGGCCACGCCATTGATGGCTCCGATGACGGGTTTTTCCATGCTTCGAATGCGACGAATGCTTTCATTGTAGGTGTTTTCTACGATATCAGTGAAGTCGGGTGCATCTGGTGCCGTCACTTCTTTCAAGTCTTGACCGGCGCAAAAGGCACGTCCGTTTCCGGTCACGACGACACATCGAACGCTTGGATTTTCAGCGGCAGCATCCAGTGCTTCCTGAAAAGCCTTACCCATTGCTTGGTCAAAGCTGTTAAAGACTTCCGGGCGATTGAGCGCAATGGTGCAAACACCTTGCTCATGAGAAACCATAATCGACTGATTCATATGGCGAATTTAGTGAGGCAAGAGGATGATTGGGATGCGCACGCCATCTGTTTCGATGAAATACCATCCGGCCTTCAAGTGATTCAATGAAACCTGGAGGGTTGAATGATTTGATGTCGTCCTATCCCAGACGGACTTGCCTGCAGCATTGCGAATGGTTAAAAATGCGTCCGATGGCAACCCGGTCAAGGTGACTTCACCAGAACTTGGGTTTGGAAACGCACGTATATTGATTTCATTTTGGTCCACTCCGTTTGTCAGTGTCCAAATGAAAGTCGCGCTCGCTTCGCATCCTTGTTCATCGAACACAGCAGCTGTGACGATGTCGCCAGGAACAAGCAGTTCGAGGTTGGGTTGACAAGGATTGTCTTCGTCTAAAAAGGGCAATGTATCCCCGTTGCAGAGGTTCACATCAAACAATGACCAGGTGACTGTAAATTCACCAGAAGCGCCGCTTACATTGGCATAAGCGTATTCGCCGTCGATGACCTCGACATTGATTTCCAGAGCGCATGGCAAACAGTTTTCCAGAGGTTGTGGGTTCAGTTCCCAAAAGCCCATAGGCTCTAAGTTGACATCGGAAAAGGCTGGGAATTGCGCCGGATATCGGCGGGCTTTGAAAAGGATGTTTGCGTTTGTGCCCAATTCCGATCCTTGTTCCACAGCGGCTCCAGCTTGGAGAGGCACGCGGTAATGCCAGGCCGTGTCTCCTGCTGTCGTAAGTTCCAAAATTTCTCCTTGGCGTCCGGCCAAAATGAGGTTGTTCCCATTGGCTAGGCGTTCGAAGTTTGAAAGGCCGCTGCTGAAAAAATCGGTAGGAACGGATGCGGTCCATGTCCAATCGAAGTCCAACGGCAAGAAGACTCCGTTTTCGAAGGCATAACTGCTGTCTGCTTCTTGCCAAGTGGGATCAATGATGTGTGCGCTGGAGTATGGTCCTGTCGCTCCGGGATTGCGGTTATTGAACACACCTATTTTCCCAAAGTCAGGGGAGTTTTGCAGGTATGGTGCATCCAACCAAGTCCCGCTGTGCTGGTAAAATAATTTTTGGTCATCGGCATCACCTTGTGCATATGCTTCTGGATTTCCCCAGCGCCATGCTAGTCCGGCATCTTCTTGGTCCCGGTCAATGATCCACAATTCGTCGAAATTGGGAACGCTCAACAAGATTTGATTGGTTTGCGGATTGTAATCGATGCCATTGGCGTGGAGCCAGTCTTGTTCGATATTTCCGATGGTTCCATAATTGATATCGATCCGATTTGGATGATCAGCAATGATTCCAAAGTTGGATTTGGTGGAGTCAAAATTCTGGATGAGATGGTCCCAGGCGCGCCATTCCCAGGCCACGTTTGCACCGCCATTCCCATCCGGCTCAAGTTCAATCAAGCGTTCGCTAAAGAGCGCGCCTCCTTCAAGGTTCTCAGGATTGCGTCCAGCTTGGACGGCTTCCAATGAATCCATGTGTTCCCAAGCGATGGCCAGCACATTTCCGTTGTTTAAAAGCGCAAAGTCGTGATGCAGTCGCCCTGTGCTATCGTTCAGTGTGTAGCTCCACATTGGCGTGTTGTCCCAGTTGCGCATTTCAATGGTTTCGCCTCGTCCTCCAGCGGAGATGATTGATCCTGAGTCATCTGCAGCTCTGTGGGCCCATACCATTCCGCCCATGGGTGAGAGCATAGCGCTGTTGCCTGGGACGCGGCCGGATTCATTTTCCCAGATATGAACGATTTGCCCGCAAGCGTCGACTAGCCTTGCATGCGGTTGATTGTGTGGGTAAAGCAGGGTGTAGCCTTGGGCGTAGGCCTCAGAATCGTATGCGATGGTTCCGACGGTGTTTTCTTGGGTTAGCGCCAAGGAATTCATGCCAAAAATCATCCAAATGATTGCCAGGAGTGGTGGGTATGTGGTTTGAGCGAATTTCATTTTGTTCAGGGTCTTAAGCGTTGGTTCCAGGCTGATTCTTTTTTCGTCGTTGGGATGAAGCTGGCCTCCAAAGCCCAAGCGTTGCAGGCTTCTAGTGTAGCGAGATCTATCCCGCATTCTGTCGTTAGCAAAGCGTATTCATTGAGCAAATTGGTGCACATGATGCCGGGGTCATCCGTATTCACAGTGGTCTTGACTCCCGCCTCAAACAAGGCCTTGAATGGGTGTGTTGCAATGGAACTGCAGGCTCCAGTAAGCCAATTGCTGGTGGGACACAGTTCCAATGGAATGCCTCGATCAATGAGCAAGGCAATGACTTCTGGGTCTTCGATGGCTTGGAGTCCGTGTCCAATGCGATCTGCGCCCATTTTTTCAATTGCCGTGCGGATGTTGCGGGAAATTCCAGGAACATTGGGTTCTCCGGCGTGAACAGTTATGCCCAATCCCGCATCCTTGGCCTTTTTGAAAAGTGGAATAAAGGGTTCGGGGTCAAAGTCTACCTCGTTATCGGCTAAGTCCAAGGCGACAAATTGATGCTGTGGTTTGAGGGCGAAATCCACCCATATCTCATTTTCTTCGACAGATTTTGTGCGCTGCAGGATGCAGATCAAGCCCACCGCAATGGGGTATTTCTCTTCGGCACGCTCCACCCCGGAAATGATGGCTTTCTGAAGCCGATAAGCATCCATGTGCTTGTGGTGGTCCAACAAAAAGCTGGGTGCATACCGAAGTTCAAGGATGCGCACATTGGACTGCAGATACATGTCTTCGCAGGCTTCAAAGGCCACGCGCTCCATCCATTCTTCCTTCAGGATTACGTCCCGTGTATTCAGGAATTTATGCAAGACGGACTTTAATTCTCCCATGGGCTCTTGAATTAAAAATGCCTGAGCAAAAGCCGCATCAGTTGATACATCGATGTCATTTTTTTGCGCGAATTCACGCAACGTATTTTGGCGCAGTGCCAGTTCCAGATGGCAATGCAGTTCCACTTTTGGCATGGCTCGGAGGTCCGCTGATGCAAGGATTGGTTTCAACATGTTTCAAAGGTAGTAGACTTGAGGCCTTTGGTTGAGTACTTTTGCACCATGGCCAGCGCAATTAAAAACAAAAAAGCGTCTTACACGTACTTTCTTGCGGACGAGTTTACCGCTGGTATGCAGTTGGTGGGTTCTGAAATCAAATCGATCAGGCTGGGAAAAGCGAGCATCACTGAGGCTTATGGCCGATTTTGGAACGGTGAGTTTTTTGTTTTCAACATGTACATCGCAGAGTATTCCAATGCGGGTTATACGCCTCACGAGGTGCGTCGCCCGAGAAAGCTATTGCTACAGAAAACAGAATTAAAGAAGCTTGAGCGAAAACTAAAAGACACCGGTGTGACGGTTGTGCCAACACTGTGCTTCATCGCAGATAGCGGTTATGCCAAACTTACCATCGCGATTGCAAAAGGAAAAAAGCTCCACGACAAGCGCGAAAGTCTCAAGGACAAAGACGTTTCGAGGGACATTGAAAGGATGCTCTGATCAGGCACGTGCCGCCACTACCCGATAGGACTCTGTGAATGCATCCCAGTCCCACAAGAAGTGATCCATCAAGCATTTGAGGTCTCTCTGTATGTTGGGTTCAGGTGTGTTCATGTCTCTGAAGTAAGCATTCTGGTATTGATTCAAGTGGTATTTGTAAAATACCGCTCGCGTCATCGCTGTGCTCACATTCTTTGAAGGCTGATTGATTTGCTTCATGAACGCTCTATACTGCTTCACTTTGCTTGCAAATGTTTCCGGTGCAATGTCCAATGAACGGGCAAATTTGCTGCAAATTCGTTGGATGACCTGCCTGTCAATTCCACTGTCGAAATGCTTTGGAATCATTTGAATGTTCGCTGAGACAATGATCATCAGAAAACGTCCGTAGTCTTCGGGGTCGAGTGTGGGTGATTTTTCAAAACCAGGACAATCGTTTAGGAAGGACGCGACTTCGGGCCAGCCATTTTCAACGGTCTCAAAAGTTGTCTCCACAAAAAAAGTGGCTACCTGCTCTTCCGTGAGCTTCTTCTTCGTCATCCAACTAAATAGTCCTGCGTTCCTCATCGTTGGGTACCAAATCTATCCGCTTGGGAGCTCTGTTCATAGGGGGGTGCGGATTGCGCTATCCACATATTTTTCAACACACTTAATTCGTTCGGGATGTATTTTTGCCGACATGTACGCTCTCCTCAAGCCTATTATTTTTCGAATTCAGCCCGAAAACGCACATGAATTGACCATGAAACTGCTGCAGTTTGCTTGCTCTATTCCGGGGCTTTCTTGGGTCTTGAAGCGCTGGTATTTAGTAAACTCCAAAGGCCTCACCGTTGAAGTGGCGGGTTTGGAATTCCCCAATCCAGTAGGTTTGGCTGCTGGCTTTGACAAGGACGCTCAGTGGCTGGGGGAAATGGCAACATTGGGTTTTGGCTTTGTAGAGATTGGTACGATTACGCCAGTTTCACAATCGGGTAATCCCAAGCCTCGATTGTTTCGATTGCCATCAGATGAGGGAATAATCAATCGCATGGGGTTCAACAACGGTGGGATGGAATCTGCGGTTGAGCGCCTCAAACAACGTCCGGAAGGCCTGTTGGTAGGTGGGAACATTGGAAAGAACAAAGTCACTTCAAATGCCGATGCGACTTTGGACTATGAAAAATGCTTTGACGCGCTCCATCCATACGTGGATTATTTCGTAGTGAATGTGAGTTCACCCAATACACCCGGTTTGCGTGAACTTCAGGAAAAAGAGCCGCTGTCAAAGTTGCTTCTGGCTTTGGTGGCTCGCAATGAAACCAAGAGCATCCAGCGTCCAATATTTCTTAAGATTGCACCAGATCTCACGGACGCTCAATTGGATGACATCATTGACTTGGTCAGCGAAACAACCATTTCGGGAGTGATAGCTACCAACACAACCATTGATCGCAGCGGCTTGAAGGCGTCAAAAGAAAAAGTGGAATCCATGGGTGCAGGGGGATTGAGTGGAGCGCCACTTCGCAATCGCTCGACGGAAGTCATTCGTTACCTGCACACCCAGTCGCAAGGAACGTTCCCAATCATTGGTGTTGGTGGGATTTGTTCGCCAGAGGATGCATTGGAGAAGTTGGATGCTGGAGCCTCTTTGCTCCAAGTTTACTCCGGATTGATTTATGCGGGACCTGGTTTGGTCAAGCAGATCAATCGCGCGATATTAAAGCGGCAGTCTGTCGATTAGCCAATCAAGTTTTCGAGGCTAGGAGAAAGTTCACGCGCTCGAATTCCTTTTTCTGTTTGTTGCAATCGACAGCACGCGTTTGCGGCATCGTGTTCAAAAAACAGGACCCAATCTTCTCGTGCAGCTTGCTCGAGCAAGAGTTGCTTCTCATCCATGGTCAACAAAGGACGCGTGTCATATCCGATGACCCAAGCTGTTGGAAGGTGGGCTGCAGCTGGAGTAAGGTCTGCCATGAAGGCCAGTTTTGTTCCGTGGCAAGGGACAATCGGGATCATTTGGCTGTCTGTGTGGCCGTCAGCGAAGAAGATTTCCAATCCGGGAAAGGCAGTTGGAAATGGGGTGTGATTCCAGCGGCCTCCGCGTTCAATGAACGCAAGTTGTCCGCTTTCTTGCAATGGTGTTAGGTTCTCACTCAAAAAGGATGCCTTCTCCCGTGGATTTGGATTCATTGCCCAATCCCAATGACGCTGGCAAGTCCAGTAAGTTGCATTTGGAAAAGCAGGGCGAAGCTCGCCTTTGTTGTTCCGTTCCACCGCTCCGCCCACATGATCGAAATGCAGATGAGTGAGCAGGACATCTGTGATATCTTCTCGGCTGAATCCACGCTGTCGCAGCTCTCCATCAAGCGAGGTGTCTCCATGGAGGTGATAGTGGCTGAAAAATTTATCAGACTGCTTATTCCCGATGCCTGTATCGACAAGAAGCAGTCGGTCACCATGCTCCACGAGCATGGATCTCATGGCCCAAGTGCACAGGTTGTTGTCGTCCACTTGAACATGTTTCTGCCAAAGTGCTTTTGGCACGACACCAAACATGGCGCCGCCATCAAGTTTAAAGTTTCCGGTATGGATCGTGTGAATATTCATCGCGGCAGTGAAAGCATTAGGGGATTAAGAAAAACAAGGACATTGCGACCATGAGTAGATCTTCAATGATGGTGACACTTGTCATGGGCAATTCGAACACTGTGCCGAGACATGCGCATTGGATGGCTTGTTTTTGGCGGACAGCTAAAATCACACCCAATGCACCAAACCCCATCAAAATTGCGGTGAAAAGTGCTACTTCAAATGTGCCTCCGACAAAGGCCCAGGCAAATCCAAGGCCCACTTCTAGAAAAGGATAGATCCAAGCATAAAGAGTGACCCGTTTCGCGAGCAGATCATACATCGAGTAACTCCGTACGAATCCTCGCAGATCGAGAAATTTAAAAAAAGAGAACACTAAAAAAAAACCACTCATAAAAATTTCCATGCTCTTTTGCATCGGATTCGATGCCTCCAACGCGGAAACGAATGACACCGAAAGAAGGAACAAACCGATGAGGATAAGCGGCCAGAATTTTCGCCACAGCTCGTTTGTTTCAACCTTTGTTGCTGCCTTTATAGATGAATTAGTAGCATGTCTGATGCGATAGCGCGAAAGGGGGGCAAGTGCGTTTTGCAGTGCATTCAATGAAGCTTTCGCAGAAGACTCAATGGTGACTTTTCCACTGGCCAAGTCGATTTCGACAGATTCTATGCCAGGAATGGCGCTGAGTGTATTTTCAACGCTGCCTGCGCAACCACCGCATGTCATGCCTTCGACTTGAAAATCTTCTTTCATGAGGCGAATTTCGATAAAAAGTGGTGCCGATTGACGTGTTGATCAAGCCGCTGATTTGGTTGAGAAGTTCCATCGGAATGCGCGGTTTTGAAGTGTATTTTTGTCGTTGAAATCAAGCCCATGCAGTTGAACGCCCTCACAGCCATATCTCCCGTTGACGGTCGCTATCGAAGTCGAACGGCCCACCTTGCTCCCTATTTTTCCGAATGGGGTTTGATGCGATACCGTGTTCGGGTGGAGATTGAATATTTTCTGCAGTTGACAGAGATTCCATTGCCACAATTGAATGGGTTCAAACCTGATCAAGCGGCCCCACTTCGTCGGATTTATGAAGATTTCTCCGAGGCGGATGCCGAACGGATTAAAGAGTTCGAGAGCACCACAAACCACGACGTAAAGGCTGTTGAATATTTCATCAAGGAGAAGATGGAGCTTTTAGGGTTGTCAGATTTCGCGGAGTTTATTCATTTTGGACTCACCTCACAGGACGTCAATAACACAGCCATCCCGCTGTCCATCAAAGAAGCGACAGAAGAAATACTGTTGCCTGGGCTGAAGGGGCTGAGGAAGACCATGTTGAGTCAAGCGCGGCAATGGAAGGATATTCCATTGCTGGCTAGAACGCACGGCCAACCAGCTTCTCCGGTTACTCTTGGTAAGGAGTGGGCTGTGTATGTGAATCGAATGGACGTGCAGCTAGCTGAACTTGAGAGATGCCAGTATGCAGCTAAGTTTGGCGGTGCTACAGGGCAGTTCAATGCTCATTATGCGGCTTACCCGGAGAGGGATTGGATGGCGTTTAGCAACGAATTCGTAGAAGAACGCCTCGGACTAAAGCGCAGTCAGATCACCACGCAGATCGAGCACTACGATCACCTAGCAGCTTGGTGCGATTGTCTGCGAAGAATCAATGCCATTCTCATCGATTTGAGTCGGGATGCTTGGACATACATCAGCATGGATTACTTCAAACAGAGAATTAAAGCGGGGGAAGTGGGGAGCAGTGCCATGCCGCACAAAGTGAATCCAATTGATTTTGAAAATGCAGAAGGCAACTTTGGAGTGGCCAATGCGCTGTTGCATCATTTTGCGGAGAAGTTACCGATCAGCCGGTTGCAGCGCGATTTGACCGACTCGACGGTGCTTCGCAACATCGGTGTGCCCATGGCGCACGATTTGATCGCTTTGGGGTCACTGCAAAAAGGCCTGGGAAAACTTCTGTTGAATGAATCAAAGTTGAAAGCTGATCTCGAGGCGAATTGGGCCATCGTTGCAGAAGGAATACAGACCATTTTACGTCGAGAAGGATTCCCTAAGCCCTACGAAGCCTTGAAAGATTTAACCCGTCAAAACAGTGTGATCAATGCGGAATCAATTGCCCTTTTTATCGAAGGCCTCGACGTGAAAGATTCGGTAAAGATGGAATTGAAAATGCTCACTCCGTGGAGTTATACGGGATCGGCCGCCGCTCTGGTAGATACTTTAAAAGATTGAGCAATTGAATCGATTCATTGACCTCTTTCGGCATTTGGCGAATTACCGGCTCAACTTGGTGGTCAACGTTGTGTGCAATGTGCTGAATGCCTTCCTGTCTTTGTTCACGTTTTTGAGTGTCGTTCCTTTTCTCCGCATTATTTTCCAGTCGGGTGAGGAAACCCAGTCAGTGATAGAGATTCCCGCAGGCAGCGGTATCGAGAAGTGGAGCGCTTATTTTGACGCATTTGTCCTTGATGTAGGCGCCTCGCGGGCTTTGACCTATATCTGTATTGGAATTTTTTGCATCACGATTTTAAAAAATGCGGTAGGATATCTCGCGCTTTACAGCCTGGCAACCATGCGCACGGGAGTAAGCCGTGACTTACGAAATAACCTCTACTCGAAAGTGTTAAGGTTGCCAATGAGTTGGTTCACCGAGTCTCGAAAGGGAGATGTGATCAGCAGAATGACCAATGATTTGATGGAGGTTGAATTCAGCGTAATCGGAACGATTGAAATCTTGTTTAAATCGCCGATTTCCATAATGGTTTCATTGGGAACGCTGTTTTACTTGAGTTGGGAATTGACCTTGTTTTCCATGCTTTTTTTGCCAGTTAGCGGCTTTTTGATTAGCCGAATAGCCAAGAGTTTAAAGCATGCTGCGAAGCGAGGCAAAGAGGAGCTTGGAGGCTTGATCTCCATCATGGAAGAAACACTTGGCGGGATGATGGTGATCAAAGCGTTTCACGCTGAGACGAAATTTGAGCGCAAGTTTTCTGCCTCCAACGATCGCTTTTTTGAATTGATGCGACGGCTTTATAAGCGCGAGTATTTGTCTTCGCCGGTGTCTGAGACTGTTTCGTTGGGCGTTATGGCCACATTGCTTTGGTTTGGAGGGCGAATCGTTTTGGAAGGGTCCAGTGGCCTAACCGGCGACTGGTTCATCGGCTATCTCGTGGTTTTTTCTCAAATCATTCCACCTGCCCGCTCGATCAGTGATGGCTGGTTCCGAATCCAAAAGGGCTCAGCTTCGCTTGAGCGCTTGGAAGAGATATTGTCTGCAGAGGAAATGACAGATGCTGGGGTGAAGTTGGCAGAACCGCTGCGTGCAGAAATTCGATTTGAAGGCGTTCGATTTGCGTATGGTGATCACGCTGTTCTCAATGGGATTGATTTGACCATTGGCAGGGGTGAGACCGTGGCCTTGGTAGGACCAAGTGGTTCGGGCAAGACCACACTGGTAAATCTTCTCGCTCGTTTTTATGATGCCTCTGCAGGGCAGATTACTTGGGATGGTATTCCCGTAGAATCTTTTGAATTGGTGAGTTTTCGAACACAGATGGGCATGGTTACTCAGGAGGCTCGTTTATTCAATGCATCCGTCGCTGAGAACATCACGTTGGGAAGTCCCAATGAAGGCGGCGAGAATGAAGACGAGTTGAAAGAAGTCGCGGATGCTGCAAATGCGCTTGAATTCATCGAAAATCTAGATCAAGGATGGAAGTCGTCTGTAGGGGACGGAGGGAACAAGTTGAGCGGTGGGCAACGACAACGGCTGAGCATTGCTAGGGCGCTGCATAAGGATCCTCCTGTTTTGTTGTTGGACGAGGCGACATCTGCATTGGATACCGAATCAGAGCATGCCGTTCAGCAAGCAATCAACCGTCTGATGGAGGGGAGAACGACGTTGGTTGTCGCTCATCGACTGAGTACGATTCGTCACGCTGATCGCATCGTAGTTATGGATCAAGGTAAAATTGTGGAGGAGGGTAGTCACGAATATCTGATGGATCTCAACGGGATGTACCACCGGCTGGTCACGATGCAGAATTTGAAATGAGGTCGAAGAAAAGAAAAACGGGACTGGCTGCGATGATTCATTCGCAATGTCCAAGGTGCCGTGAAGGTCAAATTTTCTCATCACCCAAAGCCTACCACTGGAAGCACATCACGTCCATGCCAAATGCATGTCCTGTTTGCGGGGAAGATTTCTTGAGAGAACCAGGATTTTACTTTGGAGCAGCTTACGTGTCTTATGGATTGACTGTTGCTTTGTGGGTGGCAGTGTTGGTTGCTTTGGTGTGTTTTGATTGGTGGGGGCTGCTTCAATTTTCCTTTTTCGAAGATGTGACGCTGTTCTTGACAACAGGAATTTCGCTTCTAATTGCATTGTTGCCGCTGATAGCGAGACTGAGTCGGTCGATGTGGTTGCACATGATGACTAGAATTGATAAGCGCTCCTGAGCACTCCTATGCACTTTTGGCCACCAGTGCCCTTTCAAAAAAGTCCTTAAAAAATCAAAGGGGCCCCTCCGTTGAGGGACCCCTTCTCACCAAATCGCCTGATTCATAAACGCTCATATCGAGCGTGGCAAAACCAAAACCATCTCCCTTTACGTAGGGAGTTGAATTTTAGTTTCAAAATATTACAAAAAAATGCGATAAAAATCGCAAATAACTAACTATCAGTCAGTTACGGCCTGTTCATTTTCGAGGTCATTTCCTCGTTTTGCACTCGAATACTTTCTTTGTGCACCTGTTCAAGGAAGTTTAAAATGAATTCGGGGCTCAATCCCGCTCGCGCGGCCCACTTCTCTCGGGTGTCAAAAACTTCCTTCCACCGCTCCATTTGAAGAATGGTCATTCCATTTTCCCATTTGTGAAGGCCAATTTCACGTGCAAGGTCCATGCGTGTGTGCAGCAATTCAATGACTTGCTCATCGATTGAATCCATTTGAAGTCGCAAGGCGGAGAGATCGGCAGAAGATATCTTAGGAACTGAAGCGCTGCGTATGGTAAGAGAGTCGATTAATTCACCAAAGGCAGCTGGAGTGAGTTGCTGGTTTGCGTCACTAAGTGCGTCCTGAGGATTGGGATGTGTTTCGAGCATCAGGCCTTCCATTCCCAAGTCCATCGCTTTTTGAGCGACTGGAAGGAGTAGGGATCGATTGCCAGCAATGTGGCTTGGATCGCAAATGATTGGCAATTCGGGCAGGGCCATTTTAAGACCAATGGCGATTTCCCACATGGGGGCATTGCGGTATTCCTTTTGGCCGTATTGACTGAAGCCACGATGAACGGCCCACACGGGGCCGGCGACTGTGTTTCGAACGCGTTCGATAGCGCCTAACCACAATGAAAGGTCGGCATGCATTGGGTTCTTTACAAAGACGGGAACATTGGTGCCTTTCAGTGCATCCGCAATTTCTTGGACAGCAAATGGACTCACACTCGTGCGAGCTCCAATCCACATGACATCAATGCCAGCGTTTAAGCAGGCTTCTACATGCTGGGCGTTTGCTACTTCTGTGGCAATGGGAAGTCCAGATTCCTCTCGCGCATTCACCATCCACTCAAGTGCAACAGCCCCTTTGCCCTCGAAGCCGTTGGGGCGGGTCCGTGGTTTCCATATTCCAGCCCGTAAAATGTGCGCTCCGCGCTTGGCAATTTCGCATGCAGTTCCAACCACTTGTTGTTCTGACTCTGCGCTACAAGGACCACTGATCAATAGAGGTCGCTGCACTTGAGCAAGGCCCTCTATGATGGATTGTGCGTTGATGGAATTGTTGGATACCACGGTCGCAAGATACACTTGGTTTCCGGCTTGCTTCGCCATTTTTTCGGTAACTCGAAGAATCAGGTGCGCAAACTTCTCATTTACAGCCTCAAGGTTGCACCAAGGGCATTTAAAAGCGGTTTTCTCCGATTTCTGCAGCGCTGGAGGAGTTGTTCGAGAGAAAGTACCCGGAACTGGATTCGAACCAGCACGCCCGAAGGCACAGCCTTCTGAGGACTGCGCGTCTACCAATTTCGCCACCCGGGTAGGTGCAAAGTGCCCAGAGCGGGACTCGAACCCGCACGCCCTAACGGACACATGGCCCTCAACCATGCCTGTCTACCAATTTCAGCACCTGGGCAGTGCAATAAAAAGGGTGCCAATGACACCCTTCTTTTTTGTAACCCCTCTGGGACTCGAACCCAGGACCCTCTCATTAAAAGTGAGATGCTCTAACCAGCTGAGCTAAGGAGTCATGTTCCCACGTTTGGGGGGGCAAAGATAGACAGATTTTTTATCCTGCCATTGTGAGTGCTATAAAATCTTTAGCAACTGTTCATAATCCTCTGATTCTTGTGCAACCTTAGGCTGGTTTGGGTTGTTTACCTTTACGCCTGAATACCCTGAAACCAATTCACATGTTCTCATTATTAATTTGTTCAATGCTCGCTGCAGCCCCAGCATTTTCATTGTCTGCAGGTAATCCTCATTCACTTGCACAAGCGGTGATTGCTGCAGAGCCGACAGCAACTTGGGATTCATGGAAAGACGATGCGTCTCGCATGGCCTGGTGGTTGGAGCACGGATGGCAGATTGTAGACGGAGTGAAAGAAGGCACGGAACGATTGGTCGTGGATGAAGCCGTGGTCCCAAGTCGAGAGAACTTTAACCCATTGCAAATAAATGTGGTGCCACGAGAAGACAATCATATTGTCAGGTCGATTCACGGCAACCAGACCCTAGTCTTGTTCTCTCTTTCACGCTGTGAGACGCTCTATCAGCGATACCTTGTGAATCAATCTGCAACTGGCGCAAAAAACTTGAGAAAATGAATAGTCAAAATTCAATGCGCCCAATTCAATGCATGGTTTTTCTACTGATGGTTGTCTCGAATTCGATGCTATCACAGGAGCAAACGGAGTATCCAATGTCCAATTCAGAACTTATTGAATGTGGAGGAGTGCTCCTCGATTCAGGCGGAACTTATGAGGATTATGGAGCGAATGAGGACATTACGATGACCATATGCCCTGAGGCGCCAGAGACAATTGTGAATTTATATTTTGTGATATCTGATCTGGCTCCAGGAGATTTATTGGAAATATTTGATGGACCGGCGGAACCAGCCAATAGTTTCGGCGTGTTTACTGGAGGAGAATTGTTAGCGTTGGATTTTTTCGCGACAGAAGATAATATTAGCGGCTGCTTGACGCTGCATTTTACTTCGAATGCATCAGGTTCTGGCAATTTTGCTGCTGCGATGACCTGTGGTTATCCGTGCGAAAAGCCGTTTGCCGTTGTGGACAGTTCTGAGCCCATCCCACACTTGGCTTGTCCTGGAGAAGAAATCACGTTCGACGCATCGTCCTCGACAGTTGCCGACAATTTCGCACTCGATTCTTGGGAGTGGGACTTTGACGATGGGACGGAATCAACAGATGGTCCGCTGGTGACCCATTCATTCGACCTTCCAGGAGCGTACAAGGTGCAGCTGATGCTCACCGATGACAACGTTTCTGATGAGAATCCTGACGGTTGTAAAAATGCCAATTTGATTGATCACTTGGTCTTAATTTCGACTGATCCTGATTGGACGGGAACATCGCAAGATGCTACCATCTGCCAGGGACAACAATTTCCGTTATCCGGTGTGGTCGAGGGTGTGACCTATGACGCTGAACCGAGTGGTGATTTCGGGGAAGGACTCTTCATACCCGACGAACAGGGGAATTGCTTTTCAACAACGTTGACTTTGACTTCTTTCGCCCCTGGCTCTGTTGTTGAAGATGCCTCGACAGATATAGAAAGTGTTTTCGTGAACATGGAACACAGTTACATGGGTGATCTAACGATTCAGTTGATATGCCCGAATGGCAGTGTCATGCAATTGCAGAACCAAGGTGGTGGTGGCACTTTTCTAGGAGAGCCTGTCGATGACGACTTCTTGCCAGATGATCCCGGGATTGGTTATGATTACTTTTGGTCTCCGGATGCGACTAATGGAACGTGGACAGAGGAAGCTGGTGGATTTGGAACGCTTCCTGCAGATACATACAGCGCTGTTGGTATGTGGACTTCTTTACAAGGCTGTCCGTTGAATGGTACCTGGGAGATTGAGATATGCGATATTTTGGGATCAGATAATGGGTTCATTTTTGAATGGGCAATCAATTTCAATCCGGAGCTTTACCCGGAGCCCATCGTGTTCACCCCCGTCTTTGGAATGGGGTGCGATAGTACCTCTTGGAGTGGCCCAAGTATCTATGACCAAAGCGAAGATTGCAACGAGATCACACTGGTCGCTGCTGACTCAGGCACATTCACTTACACGGCAACCAACAATTTCGGCTGCACCTACAGCACGGACGTAGAAATTACGGTGGTGGAAGGTCCTGAAGTAGAAATAGAGACACCTGAAGGTTTTTGCGGCTCACCAGTTTCCTTGCAAGGAAATGTGCTCAACGAAGACCCAGATTTCAACTATTCATATGATTGGACGCCCTCAGATTTGGTCAATGGCAATGGGGCAAACGTGAGTGTGGATGGCCTGACGCAGGACACCGTCATGACTTTAATGGTGACTGTCACAGGAGGGGACTTGGACAACTGCGAAGTGACGCAGAATGTCGCGGTTGATTTCATTCCACCGCCTACAGGAGTTGAGGCAACAGCTGAGGTTTGTCCAGATGATGCGGTTCAATTGGTGGCGCTCAGTTTCATTGATTTAGGCTCCAATGAGTCTGACTACGTCTATGATTGGCAATTCGGTGGAGCAACAGTTGGAACAGCTGCGACGTTCAACGCCGAAGAAGCCGGGGATTACGAAGTCCTCGTGACCATGGCGCCTCCTTGCACATGGAGCACTACGAGTTACTTCGAAGTAGAAGAAGCAATTTGTGAGCTCACCATTCCCAATGTGATTTCACCAAATGGCCCAGGGCAATGGGATGCTTTGAATGATGCTTTTTATGTCGAAGGTTTAAACAGCGACCGATACAATGGCAGCACCATTCGGATTTACAACCGCTGGGGACAGTTGATGTATACGAGCAACGATTTCGGTAAATCGTCAGGTTGGAAACCCGCTCCTGACGAGGCTGCTGAAGGAACCTATTATTACGTACTCGGAATTGCACGAGCAAGCTCAGCGTTGGTCATCAATGATGTCAATGGGCAAACCATTGACGAAGGTGAAGGCTACAAATACATCAACGGTACGTTTACGTTGGTGCGTTGATTTCGTTCAAAAAACGCGAGGTTGAAAACATCCATCGAACAACTTGGAAGGTTAGCTGAGGCCTTGGTTTTTGAGCAACGTGAGGAGGAGAGGCGCCTCTCCGCTGTCATAGAGGGCAAGTCGCTTAGGATTCGACGTGCTGAGGGTGTTACGTGGTCTCCGATTGCCATTGAAGATCAAGATTTCACTTTCGGAGGGCGTGTGCGTTTGAAGGTTAAAATGCAGCACAATGCAGGTTTAGTGGGTGCTTTTCGAGCTGGCTCCCCCGTTTCATTGTACCAAGCGAATGAAATGGGTTCGCCGAAATCCAAAGATGCTGTTCGGATTGGCATTGTGCGCAAGGCGAATGCAACAGCAATGGACGTCATTTTAGATGGGAGCCCTTTGTCGGGTGCAGAAATGCATGAGCGATGGACGTTGGATGCACGTTCCGATGACCGCACTTATCGACGCATGGCCCATGCTCTGAATCATTGGATCAATACAGAGGATGGCATTGAACGAGCTGCACGAGATGCCTTCATGGGGTGCGGTGAGCTTCCGATGCTGTGCGATGGAACGCTTTCGGAAACAGAGTTTACTGCAACATCTGATTCGTTAAATGTGCTCCAACAAGAATGGCTGAAAAAGGCATTGATGCACCCAGCGCTGAGTTTGCTGCACGGTCCTCCGGGCACGGGCAAGACCACTGCTGTTTTGGCATTTGTGGTTGAGATGGTGCGCCAGAAGAAACGGCTTCTATTGACTGCACCAAGCAATGCTGCGGTAGATTTGCTCGTTTCTGGATGTGCAAAACGTGGAGTGATGGCGGTGCGAATCGGTCATCCTATGAGACTCTCGGATGAGGTGCAATCGCATGGACTGGATGCCTTAGTGGAGGCTGATTCGGAATACAAGCAAGTGCGTGATCTGCGAAAGCGCTCGAAACAGGCTTGGCAAATCGTTGATCGATTCCATCGCAACTTCGGAAGTGATCAGCGGGCAGATCGTGCTTCAGCGCGCCAAGAGGCGAAATCACTTGAACGGGAAGCTATTTCATTGGAACGATTCATCGCAGAGCGCATTGTGCGAAATGCAGATGTTGTCTGCGCAACTCTTTCCGGTGCAGCCAATGAGGCGTTGCTTGATGAAAAATTCGATTGTGTTGTCATTGATGAAGCGGGTCAAGCGATGCTTCCGGCGGCGTTGATTTCGATGCAAAAGAGCAGCCGGTGCATTTTGGCAGGTGACCCACATCAGTTGCCTCCTGTCATCAAAAGTTCCCAAGCCTTGGCGATGGGACTAGAAGAAAGTGCTTTGGCGCGTTTTATGCGTTCGAGTTTTTGCGCTGGAAGTGTGACGATGCTCACAGAGCAGTACCGCATGCATCCCGAGATCATGGCGCCATCATCGCATTGGTTTTATGAAGGTAGATTGCGCGCTGCTCAAAGCCTGCCCACTCAGATACTTCCTGAAATCCTTCGAAGTCCTTGGACCTTTATTGATTCTTCGGGATGTGGGTTTGATGAGGAAAAGGAGGAGGGAAGCGAGAGTACGATGAACGCAGCTGAAGCAGAATTTGTTCTGCAAAGAACCCTTGAGATTTTGGAGGCTTGTCCTTCTTTTCAAGTGGGAGTTATAGCTCCTTACCGTGCCCAAGTGGTCGAGTTGCAACGGCAGTTTGAGGGGTTGGATAACCACGCATCATTCCGCGATCGCATTGAATTTGCTACAGTGGACGCTTTTCAAGGCCAAGAGCGCGACGCCATTGTTATTTCTCTGACCCGGAGCAACGCCGAAGGTGCCGTTGGTTTTTTGAAGGAGTACCGCAGAACCAATGTGGCCATGACCCGAGCAAAACATCATTTACTGATGGTGGGAGACGGTGCCACATTAGGCAATGATTCGTTCTACCATCAATTGATTGAACGCGCTGAACAATCCGGCGCGTATCACAGCGCCTGGGAATGGCTTTACGCTTCCTGAAGAACTTCAGTCTCGGCATCGCTTTCCGTGAATGAACCCTCTGGTGCTCCCTGCACAGCATGCGATCCACCTTCTTCTTCTAGCGGGAATACCTCCGTTATTTTCTGGAAAGCAACGGAGGGAATGACAAAGCCGAGTCCAACAGTTGACATGTGCTTTTGCACTTTGTCATAAGCATCACGAACATCCTGGGCCGAGAGCAGCACATGTTGGTAGGATTCTTTTTCAACTCCTTTTTGCTCGTCAAGGGTTGTCAATGCAATTTTAACCTTGAACCACTTATCGGCATCATCAAATCGAATGACCTCAGAGAGATTGGATTTGGTGATTTGCACAATTTCGAACGGTCGAATTCCTTCGTTTTCACAGATTCCAGTCATTCGTGATTCGGCTTCAGTATAGTTGTAAGCGTCAAGCACAAAAGATTCGGTGGCTTTTACTTCTGCTCCTTCGGCATCGTGGCGAACGTATTTTACCTTGCAGGTGAACCAGTGTTTTGTCATGCCATAAAAGTACTTTCTGCCTGTCGATCTTCGGATGCTCACATGCGTGCTTTCGACTAACATTGAATCCACAATGCACGTTCAAAAAGAAGTTCAAATTGGTGAGAAGGAAACCGTTCGCTGAATTAATTTCACTGCGTGATGAAGGACGAATACAGGCACAAGGGCCAACGAAGGAAAATGATTGATGAGTTACGCGCTCTCGGAATCAGCAATGAGGAAGTGTTGGAAGCGATTGACGGGGTGCCTCGTCACTTTTTCTTGTCCTCCGCCTTTGAACAATTTGCATATCAAAATAAAGCGTTCCAAATCGGATCAGGCCAAACGATCAGTAAGCCGCACACCGTTGCGAAACAGACTGAACTACTGGATCTCGGACCAGGAAAAAAGGTATTGGAAATTGGAACGGGTAGCGGTTATCAATGCGCCGTTTTGTGTTCCATGGGCTACAAGGTCTTTTCCATAGAACGCCAACGGAATCTTTTTGAAAAGGCTCGTCCGCTTTTGGAATCGATGGGATTCAAACCGGATTTGTTTTACGGTGACGGCTACAAAGGAAAAGTGGTATTCGCTCCTTTTGATGGCATCATTGTTACGTGCGGAGCTCCCGAAGTGCCTGAGGCTTTGCTGAAGCAATTGAAGATAGGAGGGCGACTCGTGATTCCTGTTGGAGAGGGAGATACCCAGCGCATGTTTACCCTCACCCGCAAGAGTGAAGCGGATTTTGTGCGTGAGGAGCACGGTGATTTTGCATTTGTTCCAATGCTCGCATCACGCGCTCAAGACCAGTAAATCAGAGCACTTCGTCGGTAGGTCCAAGTCCTTCTCGAATGACAGTCGGAATCTCTCCTGTGCAGTCCAAGATCGAAGAAGCATCAAGTTTTCCGTACCCCCCATCGATGACTGCATCAACACTTGCGCCGAACCGTTCAGCGATGAGTTCAGGATCAGTCGTGTATTCTTGAATCTCATTTTCATCCCGAACTGAGCTCACGACGAGTGGTTTACCCAACTCTTCAACGATGGCGCTGAAGATGCGGTTGTCTGGCACTCGGATGCCTATGGACTTTCGCTTGCCCATGAACCACTTGGGTACATTGTTGTTGGCAGGAACAATGAACGTGTATGGACCAGGGAAGGCTCGCTTCATGGCTTTGAATGTCGGGCTACTCAATGGTCGAGTATACAACGACAGCTGACTCAAATCAGAACATCCGATGCTGAATCGAGCTGTTTTTAGAGGAATGTTTTTGAGTCGCGCAAGACGCTCAAGGCCTTTGGAAGAACCTAAAATGCACGCCATGCTGTAGACTGTGTCTGTCGGAACAATGATAACTGCATCTTGCTCCAACAGAGCACAGACTTGACGAATCTTTCGTTCATCCGGATTTTCCGGGTGAATGCGCAGGAGCATTAGCCTTTGGCCTTGGCGTGATCAGCCAAGAACTGAGCCAAGCCACTGTCTGTCAACGGGTGCTTGAGCAGTCCCATAATGGCACTCAGTGGGCCGGTCATGATGTCAGCACCAATCTCTGCGCATTCAATGATGTGCATGGTGTGACGAACGCTTGCTGCGAGGATTTCCGTGCCATAGTCGTAGTTGTCATAAATGACTCGGATTTTTTCAATGAGCTGCAAACCATCGCTGCTGATGTCGTCCAATCTTCCGACAAATGGACTCACATAGCTTGCTCCTGCTTTTGCAGCTAGGAGAGCTTGTCCGGCGGAGAAAATCAACGTGCAGTTGGTGCGAATGCCGTGGTCAGTGAACCAACGTATAGCTCGAATTCCATCAGCTGTTGCAGGCACCTTGACAACGATGTTCGCATGCAAATCAGCCAAAACGCGTCCTTCGGAAATCATGCCTTGAAAATCAGTTGCAATGACTTCAGCGCTCACATCACCGTCAACAATTTCACAAATAGCCACATAGTGAGCCTTGACAGCGTCATCACCTGAAATGCCTTCCTTGGCCATCAGCGATGGGTTGGTGGTTACTCCGTCCAGTACTCCAAGGGATTGGGCTTCTCGAATTTGATCGAGGTTGGCCGTGTCAATGAAAAATTTCATGCCACAAAATTAACGATTTGAATTGTTTTGATTGCCTTGCGCCCGACCGTACCTTGAAGGAAAACGGATAAATATGTCGCATTGGAGCGCAGAAGAAATTGCACAATTCAAGGAAAAGGTGCAAATGAAATTGGTGAAATTGGATGAACGCATCATGGAATACCGGGAGCTTACCAAGCCTATTCCACCTGAGAATGCCATCGGACGTGTTAGTCGAATGGATGCGATCAACAACAGGAGCGTCAACCAGGCTGCGCTTCGGCAGGTGGAGAAGCAACGGGGAAATCTGCTTCGTGCACTTGATCGGCTCAAAGAGGATCGGTTTGGCTTGTGCCATAGCTGTGGTGAACGAATTCCAATGGGGCGCATTCTGTTGATGCCCGGTGCAACAAGCTGCGTCCAGTGTGCAGATTGAGGTCATTTGTGGACAACTCATTTTTTTTGTTTGAAACCTGAGATACGAAGGAGAGAATCAGCCCGTTAACAATGCTGCATGACGTAGGCGAAGCTTTAGTTTTGCAGCCGTCGCTAACGATACCTTACTTCCAGTTGACTCTCGCCTTTTTGCCATTTCATTCATCCACTTCATACATCGCTGCAGCGATGGTTTTGTGCTTTACCCTTTCGGGATGCATCGATTCATGGGAGGGCGATCCGTTTGTTTTGCATGTAGAATCCATGTCGATCGAGACGGACGAAACCGAGGGGACATCATCGAGTCGAATTGAGGAAGTGTGGGTCTATTCCTCCACGGATGTATTGGGTGCGTTTCCTCTTCCCGCCGATATTCCGCTCTCGCCGGATGCATTGGGGCCAAATCCCGAGCTGATTTTGTCTGCTGGCATTCGGGCAAATGCCATCTCATCAACGCGTCAACCTTATCCATTTTACGAAGCTTTCACCTACATCCCCGATTTAGAGTTTGGGGGAAAGGATACTTTAAACTTGGAGTTGGGCTACACAGAGCTAGCCCAAATCATCAATGCCGAGGATTTTGAGACATCCAATCGTTTCGAGGAGTCTTCAACAAGCACTGCTTCAATAGCGCGCACCGAAGATCTCAATTGGGTGCTTGAAGGTGACGGAAGTGGTTTGATTCAATTGTCTGCAACCGAAGCGGTTTTGACCTCAAACACCAATGAACAGCAGTTCAACCTCACCACCTCTGGACCGGTTTGGTTGGAGTTGGACTATGCATGCGATCAGCCCTTTTGGATTGGTCTGAGGGTGGCCAATGATGAAACGGCGCAGCGTTATCCCATCCTGCTTTTGAAATCAACGGATATGAGTCCCAATAAAATCTATCTGGATCTTGGGCCGATGGTGAGAAGTACGCCTGATGCCACCCAGTATGAGATTTTGTTGGATGCCATTTATGATGGTTCGCAGGATACGACTACCGTTGTGGTTGATAATTTTAAGCTGGTCCGTTACCCATGAACAAGCGGCTACTCACATTGGCGTATGTGATTTCGGACTGGTCGTCCGCTGCAATATCATGGTCGGTTTTGTACGTCTTTCGAAAAGTCGTCATTGAAGAAATAGGCGCTCCGGATTGGTCCGAAGCACTGGCTGACCGTCAATACCTTTTGGGATTGGCAATCATTCCTGCTTTCTGGTTGATTTTGCATGGCATGGCGGGGATGTTTTCGAAGCCGTTAAAGCGTCATCGAATTTTAGAAGTTGGACAGGTAACATGGACCACTGCACTTGGCGTTCTCGTCATCTTTTTTGGTTTATTGCTGGATGACAACATTCAGAGCTATCGCCAGTATTATGCTTCTTTGAGTGCGCTAACAGCGAGTCATTGGACATTGACACTGTTGGGCCGCCTGGTTATTACCACACGCACAGTGAAGAAAATCCATACAGGTAAATGGAGTTTTCCAACATTGATCATAGGTGGCAACGAGCGTGCAGTGCGCATGTACGAGGAAATCAAGGGTTTGCGCAAAGACGCTGGATATCGATTCCTTGGGTTCATACAGGTAAATGGGGTAGATACAGCCTTGGATCGGTACTTGCCCAATTTGGGAAAAGTGACCGAGATTCAACGCGTCATTGCAGATCGAGGAATTGAGGAGGTCATCATTGCCATCGGCGGCGGAGATCGTGACAATCTTGAGGCCATTCTCAATGCGCTTGAAGGAACGCTCGTCGAAATTAGAATCATTCCCGACATCTATGACATCCTGAGTGGCTCTGTGAGAATGTCAAGCATCTATGGCGCTCCCTTGATCGAAATCGATAGAGAAATCATGCCGCAATGGCAGCGCTCTATCAAGCGGCTGTTGGATTGGACCGTTAGCATCTTTGCCTTGCTAATACTCAGTCCTTTATTTGCCGTCATTGGCTTGATGGTTAAGTCAACAAGCAAAGGACCTGTTTTCTATTTACAAGAGCGAATAGGAAGACATGGGAGACCGTTCCAAATCATCAAGTTTAGAACGATGCACACGGACGCTGAGGCCCAAGGACCTCAATTGAGCCGGGATGATGATCCCAGAATTACAAGCGTCGGGCGTTTTTTGCGAAAATCACGATTGGATGAGTTTCCACAATTTTTGAATGTGCTCTTAGGAGATATGGCGCTCGTGGGCCCACGGCCAGAAAGAGCGCATTTCATTGCACGCATCATGGAGAGGGCGCCACATTATCACCATTTGCAAAAGGTCCGTCCTGGCATCACTTCTTGGGGACAAGTGAAATATGGTTACGCAGAGAATGTTGACGAGATGGTGCAGCGTTTGCGCTTTGACCTGATTTACATTGAAAACATGAGCATCGCATTGGACATTAAAATTCTATTCTACACTGTCTTAACAGTCCTCAAAGGTCGTGGTAAATAGGTTTTAGTCGTCTTTATAACTTATTTGAGCGATATTTACAGGGATGAATGAGCGCAGTCCATTTTCCTTGTTGCCCATAAATTTGAGGGTTCGAGTGAGACGAAGTGGCCTGTTGTGCCTGAGTGCGTTCATGCTAATGACCGCTGGAGGGAAACTGGGTGCTCAAGATGCGAACGAAGATTTCGCTCAGTCAGAGATGTGGAAACGATCACATGCTTTGATGCTGGAAAACATGGGGTTCTACCTGGATGGTGCGGTTGCTGTGGACATGGATATGGGCCGCGTGCATTGGAAAACATCAGAAACGGCTGTCTTTCGAAGGCTTGAACGCATTGTTCAGGAGGTCGCGGGTCTTCAGTCTCTCCCTGCACCATGGATCAAGGGTGGTTTCTCTGATGAAATCAAAGAGCTGATTGAGCAGGTTTCTTCTTTGGATCATCGCGATTTACGCCGCTGGCGAATGGCAGAAAACCTATCAGAAGAAGAGGAGTGGTATGTGCTTGTCCAGAGTGGTTTGGATGAATTGAAAATGCAGTTGGCAATGGAATTGAACTACCGTGTCAATGCCGCTTTATTTGAATCATTGAAGGGTTTGCTAACAGAGAATTCGGGTATTCAAGGTGATGATCCTGTGCTTGATTGGCTAACATTGGATGCCAATACACCTCTTCCTTCAATGGCATTGGAATTGTCATCAGCGAGCTCGGGAGCCATTTCGACGGAGGATCGTTCCGTTTGGCCGAGCAATGATGCGCAGGATTTGACATACTGGATGGAGCGCATTTTATATTTGCTTGAGGGTCAAGAAAGACGAATCATTTCGTTGGAGTCGTCAGGGGTGATGCCTATCGCCACCTCGGTTTTATTGCCAATTTCAACAGATGCCACCCTCAGTCAGCTTCGGCTGCCGGAGGCGGTCAATATTCCCTTTTCTTCGGCGTCTGCCTCGATGGATTTGAATGCGCAGCTTCAGTTGAATGAAGTCATGGAACTGCTATGTCGGCACCCACAAATCCGCGTGGTATGCACCGGTCATGCTGACCCTTCTGGCGCGCGTTCCTTGAACCATACCTTGTCAAAAAGCAGGGCTCAAACAGTCCGGAACTACATTTTACAAAGTGGTTTGGAGAGTCATCGGGTCCTGTTGAATTATTTTGGTGAGGAGCGCAATTCAACACATTTCGCTTCTGATCGTCGGGTTGAGATTCGGTTTTATGTGGAATGACGAGGGCTGTGTGCCATCTTTGTATCTGATTCACTCATTATGAAGCTCATTTGCATCGGTCGTAACTACGCTGAACACGCCAAAGAATTGGGGAATTCGGTGCCCAAGGAACCTTTGTTCTTTTTAAAACCGGATAGCGCTATTTTGGCTCATCGTCACCCTTTTTACATCCCGGACTGGACACAAGATGTTCATCATGAAGTGGAATTATTGATTCGAATCTGCCGCAACGGCAAGGCTGTTCAAGCGGAATTTGCGCATCGGTATTTTGATGCGATTTCCTTGGGGATTGATTTTACAGCGCGCGACATACAAGCCGAAGCAAAGGCAAATGGTCACCCGTGGGAGAAGGCCAAGGCATTTGATGGTTCTGCGGTCATTAGCAAGAAGTGGTTTCCTGTCGATTCGTTCACTGAAGGCTGGGAGTCTGTTCCATTTTATCTCGAGAAAAACGGTGAAAAAGTGCAGTCTGGCTCAGCGCTGGATATGACCCACCACGTTCATGCGTTGATTGCTCATGTGTCGAAGTACATGACACTGAAGATGGGAGATGTGATTTTTACCGGAACACCTGCTGGTGTGGGCCGCGTCGAAGATGGCGATACGTTGGAAGGATTTTTCAATGAAGAATCCATGTTTCGTGTCAACATTCATGGCACATGAAATCCGTGCTCTTTTTTATCGGTTATATGGGCTCTGGAAAGACTCACGCGATTCTAAAGATGGCTGAAATGAACCGTTTCGAAACCGTGGATTTAGACAGGGCCATTGAACAGCACAAGGGCATGAGCATTGAAGAAATTTTTGACCAGGAGGGAGAAGCTTCATTCAGGGCGATGGAAATGCGGATGCTCAAACATTTGGTCATTTCCGAAGGAATCAGAGTCATTGGTTGCGGTGGTGGAACCCCCTGCATTGCAGGTGCATTGGATTGGATGAAAGCCAAAGGACATGTGGTTCATTTGAGTCCGCCCTTTGAAGTGATTGAGAGACGCTTATTCGCCACGAATGCTCCACATCGACCGCTCCTGATGAATGCCAATGGTGGGAAGAAATCTGCCGAGGAAGTGAAAAGGCATTGGGTTTCTCGCAATGCTTGCTACGCAGATGCCGACGAACGCCTTTTGAAGGAGCCTGGCAAGGAAGACTTCAAGCGTTGGGAGTTGTTGCTCAGTGAATCTGGTTCTGACTAAAGGAGCCCTCAGTCCTTAAGCAAAGCTTCATCTTTTTCGTTCCACTCATCACTGATCGTCACGTCAATGTGCTCTTTGAGATTCGTGCTTAAACTCAGGCCACAAAAATCAGCGCGAATGGGGAAGGAGCGGTGAATTCTGTCAACCAATACGGCAGTGGCCACTCGCTTGGGTCCTGCACTCAAGATGTGGTGCACGGCGTACATCAGAGTTTTCCCTGAGTTCAGCACGTCGTCCACGATTACAACCTCTGCGCCAGACAGATTGCTCAGATCTGAGCTTAAAACAATGGGCATATCCAATGGAGCAGACTTATTCATTTTCAGTGTGCTCATTGCAATGTCGACATCGCAAATGTTTTGCAAAGCTGTGCCAATGCGATTTCCCACGGGCACGCCATTGCCAGCGATGCAGATCAGATGAATCTTCTGGGCGTTGATGAATTCTTCCGCAATCTGTCGGGCGATGCGTTGAATTTTCCGTTCGATTTGCTCGGACTCAAGGATGCGTGTGGAGGTCATTCGTCTAAGTTCGATGCTTTCAAGTTCTTTTCAAAAACGGCGATGGCTTCGACATGCGCAGTATGCGGAAATTGATCCACCAATTTCAAACGTTTCAGCTCATATCCGAATTCCCTCAACGTAACAATGTCCCTTGCTTGGGTCGCAGGGTTACAGGATACATAAACCAGACGTTCTGCGCCCAATCGGATGACTTTTCTCAGCGTCTTTGGTGAGATGCCTGCTCGAGGAGGGTCGAGTACAATGGATTTGATTCGGCCCTTGTATTCAGGGAACTCCAGAAGGAACTTCCCCACATCAGCTGCGTGGAATTGAACGTTTTCAGTGCCGTTGTTTTTAGCACTTTTGCGGGCGTCGATGATGGCTTGCTCAACAATGTCGACCCCAATGATTTCTTTTCCAGTGTGCCGAGCGAGCATTTGTGCAATGGTTCCTGTGCCGCAGAAGAGGTCCATGATATACTCTCCCGTATGGAATGGTTTGGAACCGGTGCTGGCATCATCCGAAGCCGACACCGCCGCGATGACTTCTGCATACAGGCGTTCGGCGCAAGCTGGATTGGTTTGGAAAAAGCTGGACATCTCAATGTCAAAATTGAGCTCGTGCAAGGTCTCTGTAATGAAAGCTTGTCCATAAACCAGCTCTGAATCGCCTGACCTCGCTTCTACGCGATCTCCTTTGTCGTCATTGATTGTATGGATCACACCTTGTAATCGTTCGCCAAATGCGGATTTGAGTAATTCCACGAATGCTTGACGGTCAAATGATTCCAATCCATCTGAACTGGTGACCAAGTTGAAGAGTAACTTCTCATTTGCCTCACTGCGTCTGGCAACCAAGAAACGATAGAATCCCTCGCGCTTTGGCGGATGCCATGCGGGCAAGTTTGTTTCTTCAAACCAACCCCTCAACGTGGGCATGAAATTCTCGACTTGAGCGTCGTACAATCCCGAATCGCCATTGAGGTTTTCGACGGCCCACCATGTCCCGCGTTTTTTAAAACCAAAACCAAAACCGTCCTCTTTCTCCTTGGTTTTTGGATTGTGTACGATGGCCGAAAAGCTATATTCCATTTTGTTCCGGTAGTGCCAATTCTTAGGCGAGGCAATGAAGCCTTCGTACACGGATTGAACGTCATCGACTCCTCCAATGCGCTCATACAAATCGAGAGCGGTCTTTTCCTTGGTCTTGTGCTGCAATTCAAGCGGAACGCGCGCATAGGGTGCTCCGGGGATTTCCTGGAACCCATGGTCAACTTCTGAGGGTGATCGCTGAATCACCTCTTCGAGCCTGCATTCTGCGTGCTTTGATTTGCACTTGACAACCCTGGCCTCCACCTTTTGCCCTGGAAAGGCATTTTGGATGAACACCACAAAGGGTCCTTTGTCTGTTGTGATTCGTGCGATGCCTTTTCCTCCAAATGCGATGTCTTCAACATCGAGGATGAGTGCTTCGTTCTTTCGGAATTTTCTTTCTCTGCCCACGACGCAAAGGTAATGCCAGTCAGTCGGTATATTCGTTCCATGATGCAATCGCATAAGTTGTTTTTCGGAATTGGGATTCAGTTGTTCGTTATGCTTTCCGCGTTCAATCCGATGAATGGGCATGCACAGCAGTCCTCTGAGACGAGCGTATGCACATTTAATGTGCGCTATGACAATCCCAGTGACACGTTGAAATGGCACGAACGCAGGGATGAGGTCGCCAACGCAGTGCGCTATTTTGATGTCGTTGCATTGCAGGAGGTTCTTCCCAACCAATACGAAGACCTTCAAAAACGCCTCGGTCAACATGACTCCTTTGGTCGAGGGCGCGATGCAGATGGCAATGGAGAGGCGACTCCAATATTCTGGAATCGTGAACGGTATGATTTTCTTCGCGGTGAAGTCAAGTGGCTGTCCACTGATCCCAGCGAGAAGGGTTCAATAGGTTGGGATGCTGATCTGCCAAGATTGGTGACCATTGTGGTGCTTTTTGACCGGAAAAATCAGAAAACTGTGCGCGTACTCAACGGTCATTGGTCACATGTGGGGGAATGGTCTCGCAAGGGTTCAGCTGCTCTGATGGCCGGTTGGTCAGGGCTAGGGACGGATGATTTAACATTGGTATGTGGAGACTTCAATGCAGAACCCGATGCGCCAGAGATCAAGGATTTGATGGCAATGGGTGACTTGCAAGACACGTATGCCAGCGCAAAGTACCGCTGTCGGAAAGAGTTCGGAACGTATTCCTCATTTTTGACGGAAGCTATCGCCGGCGCCAAGCGAATCGATTATATCCTTTACCGGGGTGATGTTGAAGTGGACTGGGCGTGTGCTGACGAACACATTAAATTTGGCCTTTACATTTCTGATCATTTGCCCTACCAGGCTGTTTTCAAATAAATTCGATGAAATTGAGCCGCGGACTCAGGTTGGTGTTAGGACCCGTAATAGCGGGGTTGGTTTGGTTTGCAGCGACCAGTTTCGGGCTTCCAGAGAAAGCTGTTCCTGTTCTGAGTGCGGGTGCTTGGATGCTCGTATGGTGGATTGCTGAAGCCGTTCCGCTCGGGGTAACTTCAGTGTTGCCGATGGTCTTATTTCCCATCCTTGGCATCTCGACAATTGCTGAAACCACGGCACCTTATGGTTCGCATTATGTGTTCCTGTTCATGGGCGGTTTTTTGATCGCCATAGCGCTCGAGCGATGGAATTTACACCGAAGATTTGCCTTGAATATTCTTGTGGTTGCGGGAGGGAAGCCTCGGCGCCTCATTGGCGGGTTTATGCTGGCAACGGCAGCATTGAGCATGTGGATTTCCAACACTGCTACCACGCTTATGATGCTTCCTATAGCTCTATCTGTCGCGAGCAAAGTAAACGAAAAGGAGCATCCGCGTTTTGCTATGGTCTTACTGTTGGGGACTGCATATGCAGCGAATATCGGCGGAATAGCAACGCTGGTGGGAACGCCTCCGAATGTCGCAATGGCCGGTATTATGGAAGATCAATTTTCGTTCAGCATGCCATTCCTTGAGTGGATGCTTTTAGCTTTTCCATTTGCGGTTTTAATGCTGGTTTTGGTCTACTGGCTGCTCACCCGCGTGCTCTGCCGTGTTTCCAACTCCGAACTAACTGGCGGTATCCAAGGCATTCGCAGTGAGTTGCAAGCATTGGGGAAGTGGAATGCTGCCGAGGTGCGGGTTGCCACTGTTTTCTTATGCACTGGTATTTTTTGGGTGGGACGTCGCTGGTTGGTAAGTGCCTTCGGTTGGGAATTGAACGATACAACCATCGCCATGCTAGCGGGATCTGTTCTTTTCATGATTCCGTCTGGAACAGCTGAAGACCGAGCACTTCTCACTTGGGAAGACACGAAGCGATTGCCATGGGACATCTTGTTGCTTTTTGGTGGTGGTTTGACGCTTGCAAAAGCACTCAACGACGCCGAGATTTTGCCCATGGTGGCGGAAGGCATCGCAGGAAGTGAGGCATTTTCAACACCTGTTTTGATTGGTATTTTCACGTTTTCAGCGCTGATGTTAACCGAGGTCATGAGCAATCTTGCCCTCACTGTCATCATGGTTCCGGTGGTGGGGCAGGTGGCATTGAACCTTGGGATTGATCCATTGATTTTGGTGGTGCCTGTCACCATGGCGAGCAGTTGCGCATTTATGCTGCCAATGGCGACGCCTCCCAATGCCATCATTTTTGGTAGCAATCGAATATCCATGGGCAATATGGCAAGTGTCGGGATTGTGCTGAATGTTGTTGCCGCCGCAGTTGCCTGGCTCTGGGCCATTTTTGTTCTGCCAATCTGGTTGGAGATGATCTAATTTTACCAAGTGAAGAAAATACTCGTCTTACACGGACCCAATTTGAACTTGCTTGGAAAGCGGGAACCTGAGATTTATGGTTCAATGACACTGGGCGACTTGAATCAACGCCTCATGGAAATGGGCAGCCAGCAAGGTTATTTGATTGAATGTGCTCAAAGCAATGTAGAGGGAGAATTGGTGAATTTGCTTCATAAACATGGCTTCGATAGCAAGGGAATCATTTTCAATCCTGGCGGTTATACGCACACGAGTGTCGCATTGAGGGACGCGGTCGCCTCGATTGATTCTCCAGTAATGGAAGTTCACATTTCACACCCTGAAGCGCGCGAAGAATTTCGGCACCAATCTCTCATTCGATCTGCTTGCTCTGGAGCCATTAGTGGCATGGGGGCAGAGGGATACCTTGCGGCACTTCGGTTTTTTATGGGTGCTGAATGAGCAGTTGAAAAATTTGCGGAGCTTGGTGATGCGATGAAATTTCCAGAGCATACCAGCCATTTGCAAAGGATTCCATATTTACGGTTTTTGAATCACCGTGGTCCATTTTGCATTCAAAGACCTTGCGCCCAAGTGCATTCATGAGGCGCACATCCATTGACACTTCATTATTCCCTTGGTTTGTGAAGCTGTCAATTGTAAGCCACTGATGGACGGGATTGGGAAAGACGCTCAAGGATGAACTTTCTTCAGCAGGCAACAGATTTCCCTTGATTTTTACATTTGCATCCTCTGAAATATCGTCGGAAAGACAAGAGCTCAAATGTGGCAACATGTCCTTGAATTGAATAGATCCACCATCGAGTGAAGATTGCACATCGGTCGATGGCACGATAAGGGGCACGCCAATTTGTGCGTTGGGCCAAAAATTACCCGTTAATGAAAGCAATAGACTCCCACCGGAATCGGTTGTTTCCAATGGACTGGTGCCCAGTATTGAGGCGTCAGTGCAGGGACCTATCCAATTGTTCCCGGAGATAAGATGAGGGATGGGCGCATCGCTGAGCTTGAAGTGCACGGCATTGTCGTGGAAATGATTTTTACCATTTGGAGGCATCATATTGACCACGCCATCCATTTTCAAATGCATGGCCTCTACCATATTTTCAAATTCCGAACAACCCAAATCCACAGTAGCGCTTTCGATTTCTATGCCTCGATTATGATTGGAGAAATTTGTTGATTCGCAGCGAAAAGGATGATTTGAATTTTTAATTGAAAATAGTGGCAGCTCATGCAGCAGCCCTCCATCAAATATGCAGTTCTGTATCCATGACAGTGGAAAGGGGTTGGTCACACTCACTTGTGAATCATGGAATTCGAATCCGTTCATTCGGGTGCCGTTGCCTTGGGTTTCTATCCAGACGTTTTGCGTTATAATGGATTCCCCTTTGAAACTGGCCACACCGGGACAAACGGCGAACAGGTGCATGTTGTTCATGCTTCCTCCAACCCAGTTTGTGCGCCCTTGCAATTCCACCAGTGAGGTGAGGTCGGTTCCACTGAATGTGCAGTCGTTGAGCTGGGATCTCGTCTGGATGCGAATTGTTGATGCCTCAGACAGGTAGAAATTGGTCTTCTGAAATTTGATCAGACCTGTTCCTTGAAACAAATGCCCTGAATTCTCAGGAATGATGATGTTGCAAAATTCATCTCCATCGTGATTGATGTCGAGTTTTGCGTGCTCTCCAATGAACGAATACACTTGATTGCCGACCCAGTTCCAGGTTCCCATCCCGAGTTCATATGTTCCCGTGATATTCAAGGTGTCCTGTCCTAACAGAAGAAGGTCACCGCCGGATTTCCAAAGTGACTGGACACCACACAGTTGAACTTCACCGCTCCCATTTAGGATCACCTGGCTATTGGCCTCTTGCGAAAATATTCCCTCGGGATGTACAACGATTTTTCCACCATTTAATTCGATGATTGAATTGGCAGCCATGATCACTGAGCTATTGCGTCCAATGTGAAGTGAGCTGCCTTCATTGAGGATGAGACGAGCACCATCGAGCATGGTGAGCGTAGCATTGCCTCCATCAATGCTGTCGCCGATGAGCATTTGTCCACCTGCTCCAATGCTAACGGTGCCCCCGCACGTGCTGATGTAAGAATCAAATATGGGCCATTCGCCACTTCCATTGGCCTCAGCTGTTCCTACTTCCAAGGTTCCAAGCGGCGCCAAATCGAATGTTCCAATGAACTTTTTTTGAGGAAATGCCCATCCGAGATAAGCGTGTTGGAATGAGGCGGCATTTGAATTCGTCAGTGGTTTGCCATCAATAATCCAGTCGTTGAGAAAATCCAGATGCGACGTCAAGTCACAATGAAATGCAGATCCAGTTGAAGCAGGCTCGAATGACACATCATTAAATGGTGTGGCATTGGTGGAAAATTCCGTGTTGAGCGCCAAATCCAAAGCGGACAATGTTGGAATAAATAAAGATTGATTGGCACAGTAGTCAGCTTCAATGCCAGACAACTCCAATGCGGATTGAAAAGCTGAAAGATGGTTCGAATAGCTTCCCGGAAGAGCATTCCAAGAAGGTAAGTTTGCGCCTGACCATGCTGTATGACTATAGCTAAGAGGTTCCCCTAAGCTCCATTCTGAATTCAATATTTCAGCATTGAAAATCACCAAATTCTCAGGCGTTGAATTTTCATGTGTTGTGGACCCCGGATGTGTGTAGAGGGAAATATCGACATAATCGTATCCCAAAAAAGATTCAGTTGCATGAAAGATCAGATCATTCGAAGCCATTGTTTCGACGAATGGATTTCCATTTGAGGTGGCGATGCACATAGGTGTGCTTGGAAGGCCCCAGTCATCCTGGAGGTTTTCCAGAGACTGACGGACAGATGCAGAATGAAATGGCGAATGAATTAGCATTTGACCTGCAGCTGGAGATTGAAGAGCAAGGCCTAAGTTGTACGCCTCGACGGAAAAATCAGAGAAAAAGCCGATGGCTTCTTGAAGTGCTGTCGGCAACCAGGCGCCCTTGAAAGGGGCGTCGATGGATGCAAAGAGTCGCGTACAATGAGGTTCCTCATTCAATTCCATCATTCGAAGTGCATGACGGCCGACAATTCCACCTAAGCTTGGTCCTACGACCACCATGGATTCATCGCCCACTTTGTGATCGCGGCAAAGTCGGATCACTTCTTGAGTCAACGCAGACTGGTTTTCTACAGATTGGACTCCGTTTTCGAGGTCCAAGAATACCAGGTCGAAACCATCTTCTAATAAATCATTCATGAATTCAGTTAGCCCGGGAATTCCGTAATCTTCAAAAGGGCCACATTCCCAAATCACATCCCAATTGAAGTCCCCAAATCCGAAGGAAGGAAAGTGATTGCTGAGTCCCGGATCAAAGCCTTGCAGAAAAATCAATGGCCGATTGAATTCATTGTCACTTCCGATTTTTAAAAAAACTTGCCCTTCAATGGGTTGTCCATTGAGAAAGCATCCTATCCACCAAGGGTCCAATTCATTTTCTCCTTGCCATGGGGGTAGGTCAGGTTCAACGCAGGCTTCGCTTGGAAAGATTGGCAGTAAGATGTTGCAGCTTACGGTGTCGCCTGTGCCTGTTGATTTGATTCCGACTGCAGTAGCCTCTGATTCAATGGATACAAAACGTGTGATAGGTGAATCAAGTGTTAATTCAATTTCTTCGCCGTCTATCACGAGCCACCAATCATTGTTCATCCAGTCACTGGGGACCAATTCACTGGATACTACAAACGTATTCATACCTGCTCGTAAGTAGTTGTGAGAGCTCAAGATGTTCGCTGATTCTTGCAAACTGTCAAGACCTGCCTTTGGTATTTCTCGCAGGATGGGCAAAGACCTGTAGCATAAGGCCAATCCAACATGTCCGGGGATTCTTGCGATTTGCTGAAATACCGAGTCGCATGCGATGGTGGTGGGTCCGATGGCCGCACAGTTCTCGAATGCCCACAGAAACTGTGATTGCTTGCTCTCCTGTGGGGTGATGACTTGACCGAAATTAATGATTGAAAAATGGAGCATGAGGATTGCCCCCGCGGTTGCAGATATGTGTGATTTCATGAATAAAATAATTAGCGTAAGTAGGGCAGGGACAGTGTGTCACAGATTTGTCCGGTACGAATCGAAATTGGGCGTGTACTGAGCAGCTCATCATCTGCCGTTCTCAATTCAATGGAGCGTGTCATTGGCAAGGACTGATGGGGGTGAATCCAGCCCTCCAGTATCAATGCGGGCTTTGGCATTCTGCCGGGTGTAAACCAAACGGCCGCTTGATTATCTGTGGAGTTTGTGCACCAATCACATTCAACAAATACGGGCTCGTCCTGCGATGTTTCCAAGATGTTTCGGCCTCCTATTAATTCGATCCAAAAGGGAGAGGCCAAGATCAATTTGATCGTATCCCCTGAGATGAGGCACTGGTGTTCAAGAGGGTGAAGAATTGAATCGTGGTCGTAAAATCGCCACTCCCCAATGAATTGAACCTCAGAAAGGTCAATTGGTCCATAAAATTCACACGGCTGTCCATTTTCTGAATGGATCGTATCTGAAATGGATTCGAAAGATGGTGTGTGCCACCAAGACAGGGCAGAGGGGTTTCTCTCTTGGGATTGCAACCAGAAGGAGCTTGGGTAGCTGCCGTTGATTAGAGACACTTCGATCGTCCAATGCTGCAGCTCGCAGGAGTTTGTTTTGCATCCCGATGCCAACGCCCCAATCACCACAACTACTGCGCCATAAAACGCTGCGAGATTTTTCCTCTTTCCACTTCTCATGCCTCAAAATTGAGGCTTTGGTCGGGCAGATAAACGGGGAATTAGCGGACGGAGGGGCCGGGTTAACGAGCGTTAACTTCCCGTCAATTGAACTTGCGAAGCGCCTTGTCAAACAATTGAGCAAGCGCTTTTGCATCACGTTCCTCGAGCTGTTTGCCGAGTACGAAACTGGATCGCATGTATTTGAATTGAAGGGAGTCTCCTCCCATGATCCAAAAGCTCTGATCCATGTTTTGCATGAATTTAGATGGATCGCGGCGAATCACTTCCATGCGTTTGATATTGTCCTTCATGAAGAACTTAGCCTTTCCGTAAGAGCCAAAGGCATTTTTGATGCTCATTCCCTCGGCATCCACCCGAATCCTTTCTTGCCCAACCCTTCGCCAAGCTAAAACTTTCAGCACACGAAAAGCGAAAAACGCCCAGAAAGCGAGGCAGATGAGCAAGAATTTTCGCTCGTCGCCTTGGCTTGTTGAATAAGCATATGCAAAGGAACCCCCAACAATAATCCACGCAACAAACCAAGCATCAAGCATCATTTGTTGCGATCGCGAGATGCTTTGATCGATGATTACGGTCAACGAATCATCATGCCAAGCAAACGAAATACGTTGTCCAATTTTATTTTGCTTGCTCGAGGTCATTGTTCACTTTGGTTATGCACATCGAACGTCAATCGCTGATAAATTGCCTCGTACAAAGGAAGTATATTCTCGATGCGAAAGTCCAAAGATCGCGCCTTCGCCATGTGTTTGGAACGAGTCATTTCTTCAGCATTGTTCAGCAAAAAAAGAGCGTATTCCGACATGCGTTCGACATCACCCACAGGGGCTAGGTATCCCGATTTCCCATGTTCGACGACTTCCGGAATTCCTCCAGAATCACTGGCAATGACAGGTACGCCAGCGGCGAGTGCCTCTAGAGCAGCCAATCCGAAGCTTTCCGTCTCCGAGGGCAGCAAGAAGAGATCACTTATAAGCAATGGCTCGATGGGATTCTTAATCTTGCCAATGCAAATCACATCGTCGGATACGCCCGCATTCTTTGCGATTTGTTCAACGCGGGATCGCTCAGGTCCGTCACCAACAAGAAGCAGTTTGGCAGGAATGTTTTTTCGAATGCGAATAAAAATTTCGAGCACATCATGCACCCGTTTAACGGGTCGAAAGTTCGAAATATGAACAATGATCGGCTCCCCATTGGGGGCAATGCTTTTTCGGAAGGCTTCATCGGCGTCCTTTTCAAAGTGCCGTGTGCAGATGAAGTTATTGACCACTTGGATTGACCGTTCCACTCCAAACAATTCAAGGGTGTCACTCCGCAAACTTTCTGACACGGCAGTCACTGCATCAGAACGGTTGATTGCATACGAAATGACAGGTTCAAAGGCTGGTTCTCGGCCCAAGAGGGTGATGTCTGTTCCGTGCAGGGTGGTAACGACCGGGATGTCGATGCCTTGAGCGCGCAAGATGTCTCGGGCCATGATTGCGGCACTCGCATGCGGAATGGCATAATGCACATGAAGCAGATCAAGATCATGGGCAACGGTGATTTCAACCATTTTACTGGTCAAAACCAATTCGTATGGCTGATATTCAAACAAAGGATAATCAGACACTCGAACTTCATGGTAGAAAAGGTTGCTTTTAAGGCTTCCCATTCGAGCGGGCGCGCTGTAGGTGATGAAGTGAAGTTCATGCCCTTTTTCCGCCAAGGCCTTGCCCAATTCCGTTGCGACAACTCCTGAGCCACCAAAAGTGGGGTAGCAGACAAATCCGATTTTCATTTGGCGCAGTTTCTGTTTCAAGGGCGTATCTCGTTGAACCGAGAACGTACCCCCAAGGATTGATAAGCTTCGTGCTGAATTTTTGTTCTAACATCCCATTCAATCAACTTGCGATTGCTCGCATCAGGGAACGTGCGATTGCTCAGAAATACAAATAGAATGTCTTCATCAGGATCAGCCCAGGCGAGTGTTCCCGTAAAACCCGAATGGCCAAAGCTTGAAGCACTCGCTTCATTGCACGTTGGCCCAGAATCGGGTTCGTTTGCGGGTCGGTCGAATCCGCTTGCTTTTCGAAACTCAGGGTCTTCATCGACTCTCTTGGTCCATTCCACAACGGTTTCCGGCTCGAACCAGTCAATCCCCCCATAGCTTCCTCCCATGCGCAGCATGTGCATTAGACGAGCGAGGTCGTAAGCGTTTGCGAAGAGTCCAGCGTGTCCGCAGACCCCTCCAAGCATAGCGGCTCCAGGATCGTGCACGGTTCCGTGTATTCGACCTTTCCGGAAAAGAGTGTCGTTTTCCGTGGGAGCGATCTCTCTCACGTCATTTTTTTGAAGTGGATTGAAGCTAAAACTGCTCCAGCCAGCCCGACGGTACAAGATGTCATCCACAAATTGATCCAAGGATTTTCCGGTCTTCCTCTCAACGATGCGTTGAATCGCATAGTAGCCCAAATCACTGTATCGATGTTTTCCAACGGGATCCACTGGTGCCGTGACAATTCTATCCCAAATGCTGTCTTTCCAGCTCGGTCGCATGAAGCATTCATTGGAAATCTGCAGCGAGTGCTCAGTTGTTTTGGAAGGAGAGAAGGCAGTTGAATCTTCTAAGGCTTCGAGGTAAAAGGGAATCCACGAGGTGAGTCCTGCGCGGTGTGCCAAAACGTCTTGGAGCAAACGTGTCCCGAGGTCTGTGCCTTCAAGTTCAGGGAGGTAATTCTCCAATTGGGAATTTCGGTCAATCTCTCCCTTTTCCTCCAGATGCATGAGAGCGAGTGTTGAAGCCGCTATTTTAGTGATGCTTGCCAGATCATACACGCTGCTTGGTTTCACGGGGTTTACCCCATCCAAGGTGCCGTATACACCATCATGAACGACCATTCCTTTGTGAGCGATAAGAACACGGCAACCGGGCATGGCTCCACCATCAATTGCGTCGTAAACGATGCTGTCGATTTTGCTTTTGGCACCGAAAGGAACCTTCGAAAAACCCAATCGAACCCTTCCGAGCCAGGGCAAGCCATGTCCTTCAGGGAATGCTCCTGCGGCTACGGGCAGTGTTCCGCCGGCCATGCCTGCGCCTGTGAGTGCATTCGCCACTGCATCGATGGTTCGTTCATCGTCCTGATAAGCTACCATAAGTGCATCTGCCAGTGCTGCCGATGTTTCCAATCGCTTGAGCAAATAGGGGCTGCCATAAATGATCAACGCCGTGGGAATGTTGCGCTCATTTGCAAGTGCCAGGGTCCAATTGACTTGCTTCAGGACCTCATCGCTGATTCCATGTTGTTTGCTCACTGAATTTGACGTGCCGCCGAGGTGAAGGACAAGCCAGTCAGGCTCCTTGGCAATTGCAGATGGAATGATTGATTGAGCATCTTCTATGAAGGAGCCGTCACTCATGGATTGACCGAAAAATGCACATCCATTTCCCATCGTTTTTTCAGCGACTTCATTGAATCGACTGTGCACAGGACCTTTCCAACCGACGAAAATGGATTCAATTTGAGTGACTCCTGTCTCCCAAGGCAATGAGCGTTGCCGGTTCGTTACAACGGTGAGTGATTTGGCCAGTAAATCGCGGTGAATAGATTCAGCACGGTTGGAATCATAAGCGCCTGAAATGGCCTCCATCGACTTCCCCCATGATTTGGCAGCGAGCAGCCTTCGACATTTTCGGTGAATGGAGAGGGAGTCGATTCGTTTTGATTGGATTGCTGCCAATATTTCATCAATTGCGTCTGCAGGATTGCCGGGGAAGAGCAAAACGTCATTTCCAGCGATGAGGGCATCGGCATGTGGCGTTTTTGTAGTGGCAAATTCTGAAAATCCCTTCATGGTCATTGCATCGGTGAACACCAAACCTTGAAATTTTAATTCTTGGCGAAGTATGGTATCTATGATCAGGGGCGACAGGGTAGAAGGCTGGCCAGGCGTGGAATCCAATGCTGGAATGAAAAGATGCGCTGCCATCATGGCTGCGATGCCTTCATTCGCCAATTTCCGGAATGGTTCAAGTTCCACGGAGTCCAGCCGATGGCGCTTATGTAAAATGGAAGGCAAGGTTTTATGCGAATCGGCATCGGTGTCACCATGCCCTGGAAAATGCTTGGCTGTTGCTATTACGCCTTCATCTTGCATTCCTTTGGCATACGCAATGCCCATCTCCGACACGCGCTGAACACTGCCTCCAAATGATCGGCTTCCGATGACTGGATTCAACGGATTGCTATTCACATCCACAACGGGAGCGAAGTTGACTTGGACGCCAGTTGCACGCAAGGATCTGCCAACCTCTTGTCCGAATTTCCGAGTCAGGCCGGTATCATTCGCGGCGCCAATGGTGAGTGCTCGAGGCCAGGATCTTGTTGAATCTAGCCGCATTCCGAGCCCCCACTCGGCATCGCTTGATACGAGAAGTGGGACTTTTGATGCAGACTGCAGCCGCTTCAGTCGCTCGATTTGGCCTTGGGGGTGCCCTTGCATGCAAATCACCCCACCGATTTCACCGTTTTTTGCCCATTGTTCGGCTTGGGCCCAGCCTTGGCGATCTTCATGGGCATAAACAGGAGGCATGAGCAATTGGGCAATTTGTTCACGCAAGCTCAGTTTGAGCAATACCGAATCAGCCCAGTCGAGATGGCTAGATTGTAAAAAAGAGGGAAGGAGCGTATCGGTCTGGAGTGGGTCGTTTTCCAG
>CAJQMI010000002.1 GCA_905479395.1 uncultured Flavobacteriales bacterium | reverse complement strand
GTTGCTGTTGCGCCAAGCCAATCGAGCGCCAAACTGAAGCTCATCCGAAGTATGTGAGTACGTCCCCGTCTCCTCAATTTCAGCGGCAATGGATGCTAGACGCCTTTGCATTCCACCTGCGCGCTCCAACAAAAGGCATGCCTTCTTGTCTTCCGTCATGCAGGAAATGAAAGCCTTGGCCTCTTGCCACAAATCTGCTCCAGCCGTTGAATTGTCGAAATCGTTCATCCTTCCCGTTCTGATTGATTGAACAGATTCAAATGCTGAATGTTTGCGTTCAAATGCCGTAAAATTCTGCCCCAGATTTCCCCCACATTGCGCATGACTATGAAAACCCTGTTGCTCAAACGCCCCAAAAGAATCTTTATCCTAATGATGACATTGCTCATTTTAGGGGCATTGGCACTGAGCCCTCTCATCGTCGGCGTGGGGATGATGACACTGATCGAGGGCTTTAGTGGAGGCAACCTCAACGAATCAAACAGCATCTGGGGAGTCCTTCCTTGGGCATCCTTCTTCACCATGGCTTTTTTCTTGCCTGCCATAGGCATTGTGATACTCATTTCTGGTGTTTGCATCCTTCGAGATATCATCTTCCTGATGAGCGGAAAATCAAACAATGGCAACGAAGACCTCAACGGTGATTTTGGCAATGATTTTGGCGATGACACCCTCAACGAAAGGGTCAAAGAAGACTTCAATGACTTCACGCTTTAAGCTTTCCGATTTCGTCCGTACCCACTCGAATCAACGCAGCGACTTCCTTGGCTTTGCTTACCAATTCCATGACATCTCGCTCCTTCTGGTCAAAGGATAAGGCGACGGCCATGCGGCGATAAGGCCGAATGGTTGGCTTGCCAAAAAGGCGAATGTCCGTGCCTGCAATTGCCGCAGCTTCCTCAATGCCTGAAAATTTCGGTACCGCCGTTTTCCCTTCCAACGAGGGCACCTCTGATGGTGCAAGAACGACTGCGCTTGCTCCGTTGCGCAAGTGCTCGATGGCGTGCACCGTCAATCCCAAAATCGCACGGGCGTGCAATTCAAATTCTGAAAAGTTCTGGGTATGGCCCAGGGTCACCATGCCCGTATCATGCGGACGAGGTGAAAGTTCAGAGAAGTAAACCGTGGCAGATTCATCCGCTGAAGCGCGCTTGATGAAGAACTCAACACCCCAAATGCCATTGCCTCCGAGCGATGCAGTAACAGCGGCCGCCATTTCTTGGGCCTGTGCCAATTCGGACGATCCCATCGCCGCAGGCTGCCAACTTTCTTGGTAATCGCCGCGCTCTTGCCGGTGACCAATGGGTGGACAAAAAAGAGTCTCACCATCTTTCTGTGTCAAAGTGAGCAAGGTGATTTCATAATCGAAATCAATAAATGACTCCACAATGACTTCCGCCAAATCGCCACGCGAACCCTCAAGGGCATACTGCCAGGCCTCTTCAATGTCTGCTTCGGTGCGAATCACGGATTGGCCTTTGCCTGAACTTGACATCAATGGCTTTACAACGCAGGGCATGCCTACAGCTGCTGCTCCAGCCTGGAGTGTTTCAAATGAAGTCGCATACCGGTAGGGAGCTGTCTCTAAACCCAATTCCTGTGCGGCAAGATCACGAATCGCACGACGGTTCATGGTGTAGTTGGCGGCGCGGGCCGAGGGCACCACTTGAATGCCTTGGGATTCATAGTCGTAGAAACGCTCTGTTCGAATCGATTCCACTTCGGGCACTACGATGTCCGGCCGATGTTTGGCTACAATACCATCCAAAGCTTCTCCATCCAACATGTTGATCACCTCACATTCTTGTGCGACCTGCATCGCAGGTGCATCTGCATATGCATCAACAGCGATCACATATTGACCCAGCCGCTGAAACGCAATCACCAGTTCTTTTCCCAATTCACCAGAACCCAGCAATAAAATCTTCTTTCGCATGGACGAAAGTTAGCACGGAACCGCAAGAATAAAGAGGCGATAGAACACCCGAGTTTTCCAAAGAATCATTCCAGTTTCCCCGAAAAACTGCGAAACCACAACCGATTGAATGCATCCTTTTTGTCGTTTGAAGATTCAGATTCACCCTCTGCCGTGACAGAACTCCGGATTCTCCGAGCTATATTCGGTAGCAGGACAGGTAAACCCAGTTCACATCATTGAACTCAACCATGAAAAAGAGCAATCCGTTTTTTACGCTTGTATTCGCCGCTGTTTTAATCGCATCCCTCGGCTTACAGAATTTGAATGCACAAGAAGATTGCATCGATCCCAGTTTGATCGATCCAATGGCATTTTGCCCATTCATCTACGCTCCTGTATGTGGTTGCAACAATGTCACCTACGACAATTCATGTCTTGCAATGGTAACCGATGGCGTGACAACATGGACATCTGGCCCATGCTCAAATGGAGACAACATCCCTCCTTCCCTCAACGTCCCGGATGACCTCGTCGTCGAATGTGGGGACTATTTTGAGTTTGAATCTGCGACCGCAAGCGACAACAGCGGATCTGTAGAATTGATCGAAACAACCACATCCATCCCAGGACCGTGCTCCGGTACCGTGAGTTACATTCGAAATTTCACAGCGACTGACCCCAGCGGAAACACCACCGAAGGGCAACAACAAATCGAAGTGATTGATACCACTCCTCCAGTCCTCACAACCAACCCCATGGACATGACCATAGGCTGCAATGACCCCCTAGAAGCAGAAATAGAAATGTTTGCATGGGCCGACAGCTATGCCAGTGCCGAAGCTGAAGATGCGTGCAACAGCGTCACGTGGTCCAATGACTTTGATGCCATTCCATGGATCACATGTGAAGAAACGATTTATGTGACCGTCTCGTTCATGGCCACAGACGAATGCGGAAACACGGCAAGTCAGACAGCTACCTTGACCATTCAGCCTTCACTGGTTGAAGTCGAGCCGTGCACAGACCTGTCAGGAGTCGATTTCGGCTTTTGCGACATGGTGCTTGGAATTGGAATCATGGATGGCGCCTGCACATACATCAGCGGTTGTGGATCTTCCGTGGGTGGTGTGAACTACTCAAACGCACTGTTTGAGTCCATGGATGAATGCATGTTTTCTTGCCCTATCATCGAATACGGAGGGTGCACCTACACCACTGCCTGCAATTACGATCCCAACGCCGCATTTGAAGATGGATCTTGCCTGTTTCCACCCGAGAATTGCCCTCTGAATCCTGAGACGCCAAACGGTGGGTGCATGTATTCAGACGCGACCAATTATGATGAAGAGGCAAACTGGGACGACGGAACGTGTGTGTTTGATGGTTGTGAAGAATCTTGCCCAGCAGACATCAATCAAGACGGCCTCGTTACCACTGCTGATCTGTTGCAATTCTTAAGTGCATTTGGACAGGAATGCTGACCAAAATGTTGCGATCCAATGGCTTCAACTGATTCCCAACCTCCTTCTTATTGCGCCTATGTAGCCGGATTGGCTGAAGACAATGTCCATCGGCGTTACCACGACACCGCATACGGATTTCCGGTAAATTCCGATGATGAATTGTTTGGACGATTGATTCTAGAAATCAATCAAGCTGGCTTATCCTGGACAACCATACTGAACAAGCAAGACAACTTTCGAAAGGCCTTCGACAACTTTCAAATTGAGCGAATCTCTGTCTACGGGCCAAAAGACTTTGAACGACTGATGAACGACGCCGGAATCATCCGTAATCGGCTGAAGATTGCTGCAGTGATTCATAACGCGAAGCAAATCCGGAATCTTCAATCAAATTTTGGATCGTTCAAATCGTGGCTTGACCTTCAAGAAAAAATGAAATTAGCGGAGTGGGTGCGCCTGTTTAAAAACACCTTTAAATTTACCGGCGGCGAGATCACGCGAGAATTTTTAGTGAGCACCGGCTACCTGAAAGGAGCGCACGTTCCAGAATGCCCCATGGGCCAAGCCATTGCCCATGCTCACCATTCAAATGCCCCTGCAGAACCATGAAACTTTTATCACAAACCATAAAAGACTTGCAAGAACTGAGCGGTCAAGTGCCCCAAAACATCAGCTCGGATCGGCTTAGCACTCTGAATCAATTGGCCCATTGGATTGCTCATCAACCTGCGGCAACGCCCGCCAATGTCATGATCATTTGCACCCACAACAGCAGAAGGAGTCATCTGGGACAAATCTGGCTTCAAGCTGCTGCGTGGCATTGCAATCTCGAGCACGTTCAGACGTGGAGCGGAGGCACAAAAGGCACAGCTTTCTATCCGAGTGCTGTGAATGCGCTGCAAAGACAAGGAGTTGACATCGTTG
>CAJQMI010000001.1 GCA_905479395.1 uncultured Flavobacteriales bacterium | reverse complement strand
TGCCAATGCACGACGGCTTGAGCCGAGTCTTTGATCAGGCAGATCACGCTTTTGTTTCGGCTTGCCGGGAATACGCGGATGAGGATCACGAAAAATTCAGCATCGGGATTGGTGCTGCGAGTTCCCCAAGCCTTGAGAATCGAACGTTGATTTTGGCCGATCCAATGCTTGCTACCGGCGCTTCTCTCGAGCAAGTTCTTGCTTTGATGGTCGAGCGCTTCGGAACGCCCACCCAAATTCACATTGCCGCAGTTATAGCGAGCAAAGAGGGGGTGGAAAGAATCCTCAACGTCCTCCCGAAAAACGCCCATCTGTGGGTCGGTGAAATCGATGCAGTGCTGACTTCCAAGGGATACATTCATCCCGGCTTAGGCGATGCAGGAGATTTGGCATACGGCCCCAAAATGAATTGACATGCCAGGACCGTTCGAAACGATATTGTGGATGCTTGCATCGGTGGCGAAATTTATCGTGACACCGTCCATCATGATTGGTCGTGGCATTGGTTGGTTGCCAACGGTTCTCATCTGCAGTGTCGGTTCGGCTTTTGGTGTGTTGCTTTTTTTCTATTTCGGCAAGTGGCTTTTTCAGAAATGGAAAGAATGGCGTGACGAGAAGGGGTCGAAAGGCCCAGTTTTCACTCCGGGACGAAGAAGATGGGTGAGGTTTCGGAAAAGATTTGGTCTGTGGGGATTGCTGGTTGTTTCAGTGCTTATTTCCGTTCCTATCTCCTCCGTTTTAGCGTCTAAATACCACAGCAAAGACCCGCGTATGCCGGCCTTACTTATGTTGGCATTCACGATATGGGCTGTTGTTCTGACTTCTCTTTCTTGGCTCGTTGCAAACGATTTATCTTCCTAAGATGTTACCAGATCTTTTTTTTGACTTAGACCGCACACTTTGGGACTTTGACCGCAATTCCCGTGAAGCTCTGCATGAAATCTTTCTGGAATTGGCTCAACCTAAGCTCCCGGGGGATTTCACATCAGCGGACTTTATCGCAGTATATGAAGTGGAAAATGAACGGTGTTGGAAGGCCTACCGGGAAGGCGCTTTGACCCAACAGGAACTTCGGCCTCTTCGTTTCAAGAGGTCGGTCGAGAAATTGGGGATCGCTGCTTTTGAAGGAATGGATGAGTTGGCTGATTTGATGGGTGAGGCTTATGTGAAGCGGGCTCCGTATCGCACTGCTCTGTTGGACGGTGCTATTGAGGTATGCGCCGCTTTGCATGATCGCGGACACCGCATGTTCATTTTGACCAATGGATTTGAGGAAGTGCAGCACATCAAGATGAAGAATTCGGGGTTGTCTCCTTATTTTCTGAAGGTGTTGACGAGCGATGCCCTTGGATTCAAAAAACCCAAAAGGGAAGCGTTTGATCAAAGCATTGCCCTGACCGGGTCAGATGCTATGCGGGCCATTATGATTGGAGATGATTTGGAATGCGATGTTCAAGGTGCAATTGGTGCGGGTTGGCGCGCCATTCATTTTGATCCCAAGGGCGGGGAATTGGAGGCTGGTTATCCGCACATAGCCAACTTGCGTGAATTGTTGGAGTTGCCATTGACCTGACTCAGGAATTGGCCTAACTTGTTTTTTTTTATGTCACAAACCCGAATGTCATGGCTCAAGAAGACCGCCCCAATTCCAAGAAACTCAACATCGATCTTCCAGAAGAAGAGGCCCAAGGTGTTTACTCCAACTTAGCTGTGATCACTCACAGTCCCGTTGAATTTGTGGTCGATTTCGCTCAAATCATGCCGGGTATGAAGCAGGCGAAGGTTCGCAGTAGAATCATTTTGGCTCCGCACCACGCAAAGCGGTTGTTGCAAGCGTTGAGCGAGAACGTGCAAAGATTTGAACAGCAACAAGGTCCGATTCAAGCACCCAAGGGCAACCAAGATCCCGCTATGCCATTGACATTCAGTGGCCCCCAAGGCGAGGCGTGATAGCCCGTTAGTCCCGGCGGAATGATTTTATGCCGCGGATGGTTCCCAAGGGGTTTCCATTCAACGCATTCTCATGACCTTCATTTTCGTGAAGTGCACGGGATGGCGCCACATTGGCCCCTCTGGTAATTGATGCGTTTTTCCAGGGCTGTTTTGGATGAAACCAGGTCAAGTTAGCCTTCTGACCTGGCATGATGGGGTGTTTTTCCATTCCCAAAACGCGTCTTGGTCCTTCGCTCAATGCACGCACCAATGCACTCAAGGCTTCTTCTTGGGATTCGCTCTCAAGGGCATCCAATGCCACGGCAAACGTTGATTCAATGCAAGCCATTCCAAAATTTGCGATGCTAAATTCCACATCGTGGTGCTCCAAGTCCTCAGGTCTGTGATCTGACACAACGGCATCAATGGTGCCGTCCAACACCCCGAGACGTAGCGCTTGGCGGTCGCTTTTTCCTCTGAATGGAGGCATTACCTTGAGGGTGCCGTCAAACCCATGCAGGTCTTCATCAATGAAACGCAAGTGGTTGGCAGTGGTCGCGCAAGTCACTTTGAGTCCTCGGGCCTTTGCCGCTCGGATCAATTCAACGGACTCAGCAGATGAAATGACCGAGAAATGGAGTCTGCCTTCTGTGTATTTTACCACCTCGAGATCTCGTTGGATGCGCATCACTTCGGATTCAGCCGGATTTCCGGTGACCCCCATGTGTGTGCTGGTGACTCCCTCATGCATTTGAGCACCGCTATTCAAACCCAAGTCCAGAGGAAAACTGATGACCGGTTGGACCAGTTCACAAGCGTATTCGAGTGCCCGCCGCAGCATTTCTGTTTGGTTCATGGGGGCATCATCTGAAAAGGCGACGGCACCAGCTCCGGCTAAATCGCGCATTTCGGAAAGGGACTTGCCCGCAGCCTGCTGCGATATATTGGCCATGGGGCGAATGGTGCAATCGAAGTCATTCGCTTGCGATTGCAAAAAAGCCACGGCGGATTTGTTGTCGGGTTTTGTCTCTGGGTTGACATTCAGTACCACGTGAGTGAATCCGCCATTTGCTCCAGCTGTCGCTCCGTTTTTCAATCCTTCTTTGTGTTCAGCACCGGGGTCATAAAAATGAGATTGGAGGTCCATCCATCCTGTGGAAATGGCGGCGCCATCTGCCTGCCAGAGGGCAGCATCCGGGGATGCTTGGAGTTCAGGAGCAACTGCAGTGATGGTTCCAGATTCAATGCGAATGTCTCGGACTTGCCCGTGGTGGTCGCTTTGAGGGTCAAGAACCAGAGCTTTTTTGATGATTATGCTTTCCATGTGCGCAGTAAAATGGTCTCGATTGCCAAAGCAATCAATGCAAATATGATAAAGGCTTTCCAAAACGGTACGCCCTGCTCGGATTGTTCTATGATCTGTGGCAAACTGGAAGTGGTGGCTCTGAGAACCTTCACGTGATTCCATCCTTTGTTCAAAATCAATGCTTGGTACTCAGCGGACAAATAAGCATCATGATTGGACTCTTTGCGATCTTGATTCAAACCAATGACTGCCCAGCTTTGAGTCAAATCCCTGAGGACATAGTGCCCAGGGAATACAGAAAGGCCTTCCAAGAGCACTTGGATTTGCCCGGGTGCTTGCCTGACCTCCGGAAGCCATTCGCTCAACGTCTGGTTGGGTTCAGTCTGCTTGCCGGATTGATTGCCGCTGAGGGTCAGCTTAAGCTCTGCGACACGGGGCACATCAGCCGCAATGGACCAACGCCGAAAGGAACCAATTTCGCCCGCATTGATCGGAGTGGCATAAGCACGCTCTGCCATGCGCAGAAGCAATGGAACCCAGAGGGCATGTCGCGTGAGGTTGCTTGATTCAGTTTCGGCACTAACGTGAAAGACAAACGCTTGACCGCGATCAATTTTGAGATTCGACAAGAAAGGCCGCCCAAGTTCTGTAACTGCCAAGACTTCTTCGGCATCCGAAGGTGTCCGATTCCAAATTTGACTTGCCCTTGGAAGGTCGATTCGTTCGGGGAATTCGGCAAACATGTTCCGGAAGAAAGGGTGGTTGAGTTGAATGGAACGCACGCGATCTTCCGTCTCCAACCAGTTTCCTGCGTGCGGCAACCCCAGTGCATTGAACAGGTCTGAGTCCACTTTCTTTCCAACGCTGGGCAGGTAAGCAATGGAACCGCCATTTTCAGTGAAATCAGCTATTTCTTGAGCAAAACCGCTGCCCTGCTCATTCCAATTGCAGAGGATGAGCAAGTGTGATTTAGCGATCAACTCAGGAGTCCAGTTGGTGGAAGTTTCTACTTCGTACAGTCCATTTGAGGTTTCAAAGACACGTTTGATTGACGAAGCAGTTTCGGAGTTGACGGTTTCCGTGAGGACAGTGACCCGAACCTTGTCCGTCACTTCATATCCAAAATGCCAATCGTCATCAAAGCGAATCGGAGCGTCATCGATGGATACCATGCCTTCTTTGAGTCCAGCCAAACCGTGTGTGAATCGCAGCACTGTGTCGGTGTCAATGCCTGGAACGAGGTTGAAGGTGCCAATTGCGACGCGTGCTCCATTGATGCTCAAATTCATTGGGACACCACTCACAGCGGTATTGGAATTGTGCTTCATTCGCACCCGCAATGCTGCCGAGCGCTGCGCGATACGCATGGGCTCGTCAAACCAGATGGAGTCCACCCAAATATTGGGAGAACCTTCTGCAAGTTCTGCAATAAAATGCCAAGCGACTGTGGTGTCAGGGGCAGACATCTCATCATCGAAGGCATGGGTTGATTGCTGCAAGTCTGTGAATAAATAAGCAGAACGCTTCGAATCAAGTGCTTTTGTCAGTTGGTTTTGCACCCGACCAAAAACTTCAGAAATCCCACGAGCCTGCTGCGAAGTGCGGATGCTTTCGATGCGTTCCAACGCTTGCTCTTGTGTCAGAAATTTTTGGTCTTTCCCAGAGAAATCACAAGTGAGGATTTGAAAACGATCTGTGGCATTGAATTGCTCCACGACCAATGCTGCTTTATTGCGGGCGACTTGAAGCAGTTGACCTTCCTCGCCCTGCGCTTCCATGGAGTGGCTGTTGTCGATGTAGAGGGCAATCGCATGACCGTCGCTCTCTTCACTTGCCGCAGCGGAAGCATTCTCGGGGGGCAATTGCGGTTGTGCAAAGGCCAGTATGATCGCTGCAAAGGCAAGGAGCCTTGCGATCAGAATCCACCAATGGCGAATTCGTTGCGTAGCACGTGTATCCTTTTGAACCTCATTCAGGAAAGCCACCTGTGAGAAGGCTACCCTCCGAAAACGTCGGAAATGAAGAAGGTGAATGATGATAGGAATGGCCAGTGCACTTAACCCCCACAGTATTTCTGGATGCACAAATTCCATTCGCTGCAAATTTAGTTCGAATTTTGCGTGGCATGGCGAAGAAATTAAATAAGAGTGGGCGTTCTCCAAAACAGACGGATTTGCCTGAGGTCTCCGCCGATTTGACGGCGTTTCTGCAGGAAAAGGCAGAACGCTATGAGTCGCTTGATTTCATTCCAGATGATCCCATTGCCATCCCTCACGATTATAGCGATGTGAAAGACATTGAACTGGCAGCTTTTCTGACGGCTACATTGGCTTGGGGCCAACGAACGACCATCAAGAAAAATGCGATCAAATGGATGGATCGTATGGACAATTCCCCACGTCAGTTTTTGGAGTCGGCTAGCGCTGGGGAAATGGAAGCGGTAAGCGAGGGATTTGTGCACCGCACATTTCAACCGCGGGATGCGCTGCTCTTCATGCACGCGCTTCAGGAATTGCTATTGGAATTTGACGGGTTAGAAGCGGTGTTTTTGCCAAGTGACCATGCAGCGCGAACAGGCCGTTCGGTGAAGCCGCATTTGGAGGTGTTTCACGAACGTTTTTTTTCAGCAGCTGCTGCTCGTGGATTTGACGCAGGACGCACCCGTAAACATGTTGCTACTCCGGCTCGTGGTTCTGCCACCAAGCGATTGAATATGTTTCTAAGGTGGATGGTAAGGCCCGCCGCTCGCGGAGTAGATTTTGGCATCTGGAATGCTATCGAGCCTCGTCAATTGATGATACCATTGGATGTGCACACGGGCAATGTGGGAAGGAAATTGGGATTGCTGGAGCGCAAAGCCAGTGATTGGCGTGCGGTGGAAGAGTTGATGACCTGCCTTCGCCAAGTGGATCCCAATGATCCCGTGAGGATGGACTTTGCCTTGTTTGGTTTGGGTGCAATCGAAGGATTTTAGTGCCCAATTGCGACCAACCTTCAAAACGAGTCAGTCAAACGAGTTAGCCAATGAGACCGAGTCGCTGATTGACGCAGTCATCGATGCGTTCGAACAGGTGCGCAGGAGTCAAGGTGCGCCATCCAACTTCATTCAATTCGCCGCCCAGCACAAAGTAGCTGTCCAGATCGATGCTTTTCATGTCATTCAGAACGTGCTCTCGAAAATTTAGCAGCGCAATCCATCCGTCCTCGTCTGTCACCTCGTCGAACCATTCTTCGTAATAGCAGTCATCTCCAAATGAAAA